>JAAGZM010000043.1 GCA_024206355.1 Gammaproteobacteria bacterium
AAAAATAGCCCTAACAACTGGCGAAACAGCCAAATATTGTAATGTCAATTTCAGAACAGTCATCAGATGGATTGAAAAGGGATATTTGAAGGCCTATAAGTTAGCTGGACGAGGAGATAACAGAATACCAGTAGAGTCAGTTGTAGAATTTTTACAGACTAATAAAATGCCTATTCCTGAAAATTTTATTGATAAAAATAAACGCATATTGATCGTAGAAGATATACCAGAAAAGGCGAGAAGCATTAGTAGAACACTCTCTAGTGCTGGCTATGAAACGCAAATAGCCAGTAATGGTTTTGTTGCTGGCGATTTACTAAACAGCTTTAAACCTGCTTTGATGACATTAGATATCAAAATGCCAGGCTCAGTGAGATAGAGGTGTTGAAATATGCGAAAAATAAATCATCACTGAAAAATATCAAGATTATTGTTATTTCTGCCAAAACAGAAGTTCATCTACAGGATGCTAGCTATTATTCTACTTATACGCGGATCCAAAAACTGATAGGACTTACCTCATACCATGTCAAATGATGAACCATTTTATTTAAAGGATAATTTCTTTGATCTTTTTCTTGAATCAACTGGCGCTATCGTTGGTTTTTTTATACTCCTTACGCTTTTAACGGCCATGCGGCACGAGTCGCTGCGCTCCAAGTCTGGTTATCGCCAAATTATTGCTGGTTTTGGTTTGATATTGTTCAGCCTGATTATCGATATTACTGACAATTTTCCTGAACTAAACTTCCTTATTATTGTAGGCGATACACCTGTCGAGGCCTTTCTTGAGAAGGTGTTGGGAGGGGTTCTTGGTTTGTTATTGGTAGCTTTTGGATTTCGGCGCTGGTTGCCTAGTATTTTGGAGCTAGATGAGACTAGGAAATCCCTTGCTGTATTGAACCAGGACCTCGATAACCAGGTAAAAAAACGAACTATCGATCTTCAACAAATCAATGAGCAATTACAAGCACAAGTAGCTGAACGTATAAATGCTGAGTCGAGTCTTCGCAAATTCAATGAAGAGTTGGAACTGCGGGTTGTCCAACGCACAGCAGAAATTATTGCGGCAAATGATGCAAAATCACATTTCTTGGCGATGATGAGTCATGAGATTCGCACGCCGATGAACGGTGTACTTGGAATGGCAGAGTTGTTGTCACATACCGATCTCAATGAGGAGCAGCAGCAATATATACGGACTATTCGACGCTCTGGTGATACTCTAAATATAGTTATTAATGATATTCTCGATTATTCAAAAATTGAAGCTGGCAAGCTGGTACTTGATATTGTGCCATTTAGTTTTGACGATTTTTTGGCTGAAATCGTTACACCCTATAAGCAAGATTCTAAAAGTGAAATAGCCTTTCAGGTATGGGTCGACCCTGAACTGCCGAAATATTTGCGCGGTGATACAGTTCGATTACATCAAGTTCTTACCAACTTTCTTAGTAACGCTTTTAAGTTTACCAGTAAGGGAAGTGTAAACCTGAAAGTACAGGCTTTGGCTTGTGATGGCCGTAGGGTACAAATTCAGTTTTGTGTGAGCGACACAGGTGAGGGCATCAGTCAAGAATCACAGCAACAGCTGTTTAAACCCTTTATCCAGGCAGATCAGTCCATTACACGAAAGTTTGGCGGTACTGGCCTAGGTCTGTCGATCTGTAAACTACTTGTTGAGGAAATGGATGGCAGTATCAGTGTTGAGAGTCAGCTCAGTAAGGGGGCAAGCTTCAAGTTTACTGTCAGTTTAGAGGTGGAAAATAAAGAGGATATTACACAGTTGCGTAGTAAGCCTGTTGACAATTACAGCCACTTGAAGCTTCTGATAGTGGATGACAACCAAGTAAATCTACTGGTAGGTGAAAAATTATTAAGCAAGCTGGGTGTTTACGTTGAGGCGGCTATCAGTGGTACGCAAGCACTGGAGCTGATTTGCGAGCAGGAAGTAGGTTTTGACTTGATTTTAATGGATTGTGAAATGCCTGTTATTGATGGATATTCGGCTACCCGGAAAATACGTCATTGGGAAGAAGATAATGGAAGGATGGCATTGAATATCTATGCTTGTACTGCACATGCATTTCCAGAGAATACTATCAAATGCCGGGAGGCAGGTATGAATGATATTCTCCATAAACCTCTTAGTATAGCCAGTCTCCGGCAGGCTCTTGAGAAAGTTTCTGTTACTCATTAATGCAAACCTATAGTGATTTTTAAATGCGAAAACCCTTCGATTTCGAAAAGGATATACCATAACAGCTGGTCATGAGATGAGGTGAGATATCCTTGTCCCTCGCATTTATTAGATCGTTCATATTTCACGCTGCTTCTTTCCATTCATATCTATGATGAAGCCTCCCCTACTTTCTAAACTTATATCAAAATCTATAATCCTAGAATCCTCAGTTGGACGCGTTTGAGTGTGTGTTTTTTAGGCTTAGTGGCGCCGACTAAAAAGCCGTTCATAGTCATTCTATGTAAGGCTTTTGCCGTCAAGTCAATAAGTCTAAAAAACGTGCAATCAAA
>JAAGZM010000288.1 GCA_024206355.1 Gammaproteobacteria bacterium
AAGAGCGTCTGACACAACGAGAGATACAGTGATAGTAGGGGGTGTCGCAAAGGCTGACTTGTTGGTTTCTGGGTGTGGGCATTGATTAACTCCATTTTAATCAGGATGGCCGTTGAAGGGGATTATACCATATAACTGTACGATATTCTATAGGCATTAACCCTATTATGTTTTTGATTTTTGTTTTAGACTGGATATTAAATTATGGGTGTCTAGTTTTGTTTTAAATGTTGAAATAACTTGCTGTGCTTTATCTTTTTCAGCATCACTATGACATTGTCCTGTTATATAGCGTTCAACTAATACAGGTAGAGTAAACAGGTGATTCCAGCGTCTGATAATTTCTTCTTCGTTCCAGTTTTGTGCTCTGGACTCATTAATTTTAAACACGCCGTGAAAATGGTTGCTCATCACACTGTATGCACAGATATCAATGGCAAAGGTATGGGCTAATAGTGTCAATCTATCTATAAACCATTCTTTACGGTGAGTGTAGTCATTACCCGTGCTGCTATCAATGCCACATAAAAAGGTTCGTCTGACACAACGGCTGATACAATGGTAAAAGGGGGTGTCTGACAGGCTAATTTGCTGGTTTCTTGGTGTTGGCATTTGATTAACTCCGTTTTAATCATTTTGATGGATTTATAATAGTACTTATTTGTACATTAATCAAACGTTATTTTAATCGTTAGGTGGGTGTCCAGTTACGCTCGCAGTTACGCTCGGTTACGCTCGCATTAGGTGGGTGTCCAGTTACGGGTTACGTTTTCCCTAGTTGTACTCTCAGTTTCTACTATTAAGTTTGGAGCTTATTCCATTTATTTGTTATAAGCCTGCACCTCAGGGGGTATTCATTTTATCCCTAAGCTCAAAAGCTGTGTTAAAATTGCTCTCTTTGATAATCGATTTTTCTATCGTTAATTTTCTTTTATAAAG
>JAAGZM010000289.1 GCA_024206355.1 Gammaproteobacteria bacterium
ACTATTAAAGAAAGTATGAACAGAACACAAAGAGGAATATCGCAATGACAACAGATCCACGTATTGATAACAGTCGTGTTATCAGAGCTCCCCATGGTACTGAACTTCAAGCAAAATCTTGGTTAACAGAAGCACCATTGAGGATGTTGATGAATAACCTTGATCCACAGGTAGCAGAAATACCTAGTGAATTAGTGGTTTATGGTGGGATAGGCCGTGCTGCAAGAAATTGGGCTTGTTACGATCGCATTGTAGAAATACTCAAGGAACTTGAGGAAGATGAAACACTCTTAGTGCAATCTGGTAAACCAGTTGGCGTATTTAAAACCCATGCTGATGCACCTAGAGTTCTTATCGCTAATTCAAACCTTGTCCCACACTGGGCAACTTGGGAACATTTTAACGAGTTAGATAAGAAAGGCTTGATGATGTACGGCCAAATGACGGCAGGCTCTTGGATTTACATTGGTAGCCAAGGTATCGTTCAAGGGACTTATGAAACATTTGTGTCTATTGCTAAAACACATTTTGATGGTGATTTAACAAGAAAATGGATTCTAACGGCTGGTTTAGGTGGTATGGGTGGAGCTCAGCCATTAGCAGCGACCATGGCAGGCGCATCGATGCTTGCGGTTGAATGTGACCCTATTCGAATCGAAAAGCGACTAGAACAAAAGTATCTCGATTTTAAAACTGATTCGTTAGATGAAGCATTACTTATGATTACTCAAGCTGGCGTAGAAGGTCGAGCAATTTCAGTGGGGCTGCTAGGCAATGCTGCAGAACTATTCCCAGCCATTTTACGTGGTAAGCATCTTCCAGATGTCGTTACCGATCAAACTAGCGCTCATGATCCATTAAATGGCTACCTTCCATTAGGTTGGAGCCTAGAGCAAGCTGCTCAGGAAAGAATTGACAATCCAGAGAAAGTTGTTGATGCAGCAAAAGAATCTATGGCGATCCAAGTATCAGCCATGTTGAAATTCCAAGAGAAAGGTATACCAACACTTGATTATGGTAATAATATTCGTCAAATGGCTTTAGAGAAAGGTGTTGAAAGTGCCTTTGATTTCCCTGGCTTCGTACCTGCATATATACGTCCTCTATTTTGTCAAGGTATAGGGCCTTTTCGCTGGGCAGCGCTCTCTGGTGATCCCGAAGATATTTATAAGACCGATGCTAAAGTTAAGGAACTAATCCCAGACGATAAACACCTTCATAATTGGTTAGATATGGCTCGCGAACGTATTCAGTTTCAAGGGTTACCCTCGCGTATATGTTGGGTTGGCTTAGGCCAGCGCCATCGACTGGGTTTAGCGTTTAATGAAATGGTTCGTAATGGTGAACTTAAAGCCCCGGTAGTGATCGGTAGAGATCACCTAGATTCAGGCTCTGTAGCATCGCCAAATCGAGAGACCGAAAGCATGAAAGATGGCAGCGATGCAGTCTCAGACTGGCCATTACTCAATGCTATGCTCAATGTTGCCGGTGGAGCAACTTGGGTAAGTCTGCATCATGGTGGTGGTGTTGGTATGGGCTTCTCACAACATTCTGGAGTAGTAATTTGTTGTGACGGAACAGAAGCGGCTGATAAGCGCATCGAGCGCGTACTCTTCAACGATCCTGCTACAGGCGTAATGCGTCACGCAGATGCTGGTTATGACACAGCGATAGAATGTGCTGCCAAACAGGGACTCAACTTGCCTATGATCAATCAAGGAGAAAATAGCTGATGAACAAGTTTCAGCTAACTCCAGGTAGTTTATCGCTACAGAAGTTACGAAAAATATTTTCAAATCCTAGACAATTTGAAATTGCACTAGACCCAAGATGCTTCAAAGCAATTAAAGCTGCTAATCAAACTGTTCAAGATCTTATCAATGCAGATCAAACTGTTTATGGTATTAACACAGGTTTTGGCTTATTAGCATCAACGCGGATCGCAGATGAAGATTTAAAAATATTACAGCGCAGTCTTGTATTATCTCACTCAACCGGTATGGGCGACCTGCTCGATGATGATATTGTTGCTTTAGTGATGTTGCTCAAGATAAACAGCCTTTCTCGCGGATTTTCGGGTATCCGTTTAGAAGTTATTGAGCTGTTAATCGCTCTCTTTAATCGTGGTATCTACCCTTGTATACCATCAAAAGGTTCTGTTGGTGCATCTGGTGATCTTGCACCATTAGCTCATATGAGCTGTGCACTGATTGGTGAATCTGAAGTGCGTTTTAAAGGCAAAATATTACCCGCTGCACAGGTACTTGCTGAACAAGGTTTAAAACCCGTTACGCTCGGTCCTAAAGAAGGATTAGCATTGTTAAATGGTACAAATGTTTCTACAGCTCTTGCCCTTAAAGGCTTATTCTGGGCAGAAAATAACTTTGCAGCAGCACTCGTATCAGGTGCAATGAGTGTTGATGCAGCAATGGGCAGCAGCGCTCCATTTGATGTAAGAATTCATCAGGTTCGCGGTCATCAAGGTCAAATAGATGCAGCTAAAGTTTATCGCGACTTGCTAAAAGGCTCGGAAATTAGACTTTCTCATTCCAATTGTGATCGTGTTCAAGATCCTTATTCTCTTAGATGCCAACCTCAAGTAATGGGTGCTTGTCTAGATCAGATGCGTTATACCGCATCCGTTATGCTAACTGAAGCCAATGCTGTATCAGATAACCCTTTGGTATTTAGTGATTCTGGCGATATATTATCAGGTGGGAACTTCCACGCTGAGCCTATTGCTTTAAGTTCAGATACTCTAGCCACTAGTATGTGTGAAGTTGGCTCTATAGCAGAAAGAAGGATCGCCTTATTACTAGATAGTAATCTTAGCAATTTGCCAGCATTTCTAGTGAATGATAGCGGCGTAAATTCAGGTTTTATGATTGCCCAAGTAACAGCTGCTGCACTAGTAAGTGAAAATAAGACCTTAGCGCACCCCGCAAGCATAGACAGTATTCCCACATCTGCCAACCAAGAAGATCATGTCAGCATGGCAACCTTTGCCGCCAGACGCTTATCCGATATAGCTGACAATGTAACAGGCGTACTTGCTGTTGAATGCCTATGTTCTGCTCAAGGCATAGAGTTGCGAAAACCTATGGCAACCTCTGAGACTTTATCAGAAGTGATATCTTTGATTAGAAATAAAGTAGCTTTTTACGAAAAAGATCGCTTCTTTGCAGAAGATTTAAAGCAAATGCATTCAATCATCAAGAGTGGTGAGTTAACGCAATTTATTCCTGTAGATATATTTTCAAGTTATTAATAATATTTACTTATTAAAACAGGTGATGTTAAAACAAAAGGTAATTAAAACACATTAATCCTTAATAAATTACTTTAAGTAACAATCGTATTACCATGTTTATATTAAAGTTTATTATGTGTTGTGCGTTAATTTGTAATTTCTGAAAATCGATCATAAACTGTTTATAAAGAAGTTAATGTACTTCTCCTTAGGTAGTAACCGGATTATTCGATTGATTGATAATTCGGAGCAAAAGCATAGTTTTTCATACTTTTGCAGCACAAATTTTTATTGTTTTCCCTTTGTTATATGTTATTAACAATTGTTAGGCCTACCTTCCCCTTGTAGGCCGTTTTTTTTACTACCGTTTTTAAGCGACGTTTAGCTTTGTCTCTTCATGATTTCTACTATTTTTTGCAAACCATTCTTTAGGATAAGAATCAACTTGGATAGCGTCCCACCTAGCTTCAGCTGCATTGTTCAATAATTGGCTCTCTTCTAACGTAATAGTCTCATTAGTAACAGCAGCTGTAAGTAAACCTTCATAATCTTCTGTTGCTTCTAATTGTTGGTTCTTAATTGCACTCCGAACTTTTTTATCCGCATCAGCAGCAGCAAGCACTTTGTTAAATGCATTTTCCATCCTACCAGTAACATCATCAGCTCCCTTCCCAATATAACAATCTCCAGTGATCCTGTCTCTTAATGCATTATTACTTAGCATAGGTTTAACAATTTCATGATCTAGTTTGTCAGATGCTTTCCTATAAGTATTGCCCCATGGAAATATGATGCGGTTGAGTACTTTTCCTAGTAATGGTGTTGAAAAGTTGACTATGAACTCTCTAAAAGCTTCTTCAATCGAAGCTAGCGAATTCTGACAATTCCAGTGTACATAAGGCAGATCAGCCGTATTTCTTCCTTCATCTTCATAATATTTCAATACAGATGTAGCCATATAAAGATGACTGAGTACATCTCCTAATCTTGCAGATAGTCGTTCTCGCCGTTTTAAATCACCACCAACTATGGCCATCGCCATGTCAGACACTAATGCTAATGCAGAACTCATACGAGTTAGCTGCTGATAATAACGCTCTGTCTCACCACTAACGGGGGCTCCAGTAAACTTTGCACCCGTGATACCTAGCCATGTTGTACGGACAAAATTACTGCAGGTATAGCCAATATGTGAAAAGAATGCACGGTCAAATTGTTTTAATCCTGCAACAGGATCCTCAGATGATACTGATTGCATTTCCTCAAATACCCAAGGGTGGCATCGCACAGCTCCTTGACCAAAAATCATTAAGTTTCGAGTCAAAATATTTGCACCTTCTACTGTAATCGCTACTGGATTAGCTGTATATGCAGTTGCAAGATAGTTTCGCTCTCCAAGAATTAATCCACGACCTCCGTGAACATCCATACCATCATTGATGACCTGTCTTCCCATTTCAGTCATGTGATATTTTGCAATCGCTGATACAACGGCAGGTTTTACCCCTAAATCGACAGCGTTAGCTGTCATTTTGCGAGTAGCTTCCAAACGATAGGTTAGCCCTGCAATGCGCGCTAGTGCTTCTTCCACACCTTCAAAGTTGCCGATAGAAGTATTAAACTGTTCTCTAACTCGAGCATAGGCACCCGTCATCCGATAGCTCATCTTGCCACAGGCCGTCCCCATTGCAGGAAGAGAGATTGCACGACCAATTGACAACAACTCAACTAACATCCTCCAGCCTTTTCCTACATAATCCTGACCACCAACAACCCAGTCCATTGGAATGAATACTTTATCACCATAGGTTGGACCATTCATAAATGCTAGATTCATTGGTAAATGTCTGTCTCCTACTATTACTCCTGGGTGACTCGTAGGGATAAGTGCACAGGTAATCCCTATATCTTCTTTAACACCAATCAGTTGTTTAGGATCATAGAGTTTAAATGCTAATCCTAAAACCGTTGAGATAGGAGCAAGTGTTATATAACGTTTGTTCCAGGTTATTTCTATGCCTAAAACATCTTTACCTTCAAACTCACCCATTGTCACAGTACCAACATCTGGCATAGCCCCAGCATCACTACCAGCATTAGGTCCCGTTAGTGCAAAGCAAGGTATTTCTTGTCCTGTAGCTAGACGAGGAAGGTAATATTGCTTTTGTTGATCGGTACCATAATGCATCAATAATTCTGCTGGTCCTAGTGAATTAGGAACCATCACAGATACTGCTACACTACTGCTACGAGTTGATAGTTTTGAAACAATTGTTGAGTGAGCTATCGCTGAAAAACCTAAACCTCCATATTCTTTTGGGATGATCATCCCTAAGAAGCCCTCCTCTTTAATAAAAGCCCAAACTTCATCAGGTAAATCCATATCCTGTAGTATCTGCCAATCATCTAACATATCGCATAGCTGCTCAGTTTGTTTATCTAAAAAGCTCTGCTCTTCTGGACTTAATTCAGGTTTTGTAATATTAAGAATTTTCTGCCAATCTGGATCACCTTGAAATAAGTCACCATCAACCCAAACATCCCCAGCTTCTAGTGCATCACGTTCTGTTTCACTCATTGCAGGCATTATTTTGCGAAAGATCTTATAAACGGGTGCAGAAATATGCTGACGTCGCAAATCAGGCATTAAAAAGGAAGTGCTGGTTAGTAACACGATTACCCATAGAATTAAGCTGAAGCTACCTATAACGGTCAATACTAACAATGCTGAAATAATCATTAGCAATGAAGTTTGAAATGTTTTCCTTTTATAAAGACAATAGGAAGTGATAATAAGAAGTATAAAAAGTTGCATTAACATATTGGTTTACTCACGATTTAATATTTTAAGATGACTGCATTGCGGCAGACAAAAAAGGAATAAGACGGTGTAAGATCCCTTCAATATCGACCTTTTCATTAAGATCAGCTTCAGCGATTTCAGAAAGAGCGTGATGGCCCGCTAAAGCAAAAACTAGTGTCCCTAACATAAAGTGCAAGCGCCAAAACATCTCTTTATTATCAAGCTCTGGATTAGCTAATTGTAATAATGCTGTGAACTGGGTCAATAGATGACCGTATTTCTCAGTCAAAAAGGTTTTCAAGTGTCCCTGAGATTCAGTGTAAGCTCTACCAAGCAGGCGCATAAAAGTAGCTGCGCCATCGGGTCTAATTTTGTTGAGACGAAGCATAGGAACAATTAGAGATTCAAGTAAAAATTGTGTGGAGATCTGTTCAGCCTTTATATCTAACAAACTAAATTCATTCTCAACATATTCTGTGAAACTCGTAAAATATCGATCGATGACAGCTTGAATTAATTCTTTCTTTGAACCGAAATGATAATTAACAGCTGCTAAATTGACATTAGCAACACTGGTAATTACGCGCAGTGATGTTTCACTAAATCCATGTTCTGCAAAGAGAATTTCAGCAGCATTTAAAATTTTGTCTTTTGTGTCACTCATACTAAAGGTTGTTGCTCTAAATAAAATTTCAAACAAGTGTTTAAAACATACGTTCTAATGTGCGATTTGTCAAGTTTAAGTTGCACTAGATAGCCGATTTATGAAAGTTGAACTATACTATTGAAATTGACGTTCAGGACAACGGAGTTTCTTTTTAGATGTCATTAGGTGCAAATGAAAAGTTTCATAAAAATGTTGCAGAATTAACAAGACTAGCTGCAGCCCAAATCCGGGTAACAGTAACCGAATCAGATGAATCAGTAGATGATTTATCACGCTCTTTTCAAGATATTGTAACTCAAGACAGATCAATACGAGCAACTATTGAACAACTTCCTGATATTCCTGAAATTAATGAGATTAAGGAACAAATTTCACTACTCTCCTCTCAAATAGGTATCAACGTACAGAATGCAGTTGTCGCATTTCAGTTTTACGATCGCCTATGTCAACGTCTTGATCACACCAGTGAATGTCTCCGTAGCCTATCAGAAATTGAAGATGATAAAAAAAAATCAAGTGCCGAAGAAGTAACTAAACTGAGGGACCGTGTTTATAACCACTTTACAATGGAAGAAGAGAGGCAGTTATTTGATGCAGTACTCACCAGTAAAGACTTTGAGCATGCAATCACTGAATATACACTCGCTAGAGCTAAATCATTAGAAGAAGATGACGATGTCAATATTGAGTTATTTTAAAATATTACCTGTCCTCAGTTGCATTAGGCAGATCGCTAATTCCATCGCCGTTTATATCTGGTAGATTTTCTACGTAATTCAAAAAAGCTCTGCATTCCTTCACTTCCTGTGCACCAGTCTGTTCTGATATATTGGTAATATTTTTAGATAAGGTTGAGTTAATTGTCTTGGTTTGAGTGGTATAGGAATTAATTGATTGATCGATAATAGAAATTTTACTTCGTAAATTTACAACTTCAGACTTTAGCAATATTTTTTTATTATCAAAGAGTTACAGCAGTATTTTAAGCCTATTTCTAACTTCTTTTAAGGATTTTATTTTGTTACCCAAGTCGGTATTAATTGCTTATTCATCTATAACCTGCTGTTACACATCATTGACTTTTGATGTAGATACGCAGGAACATAATAAAAGCAAACTTAAAAGCACTGATACTAATTTCACTCTATATTTCCAAACTTGCTCTCTTTATCGACTTATAATACTGCGACAGTTGCCGGAGCCATACAAATTACTCAACTAAAAACTCAGCAAGTTCACTTTCATCAAAAGGCCAGCCAAGTTCTTTTTCAGTATCAGTTCGCTGAATAACTGGTATTCGAATACCATAACTATCAATAAGTTCATCACTATCGGCTATATCTATCATCTGTACACTAACGCTGCCCTGCTTTACCAATTGATCAATTAGTAAATGTGCATCCTCGCATAAGTGACATCCAATAGTGGTATAGAACTTAATCTTGGTCATTTGTGCTTCCGTGACTAATTTCCCAGCACTGATGAGGTGCACGTTGTCTAGAGAAGTCTCTTGAAAGCGACTTGCGTCCTTGGGCATAAACTTTATAGGGCCCTTTTAAGCTTTCTTCTAATTTAAAACCTCTGCGGTTAGTCGAGAAAATTAAAATTCCATCTTCTGATAGTAATTCCATCGTCTTCTCAATTAAATATCGATGGTCACGTTGAATATCAAAATTTCCGTCCATTGATTTAGAGTTTGAAAAGCTTGGCGGATCAAGGAAGATTAAATCGAATTGTTGCTCACACTTTTTTATCCATTCCATGCAGTTGGCTTTTTCAAATTTATTATTCCAGACACTGAAGTTATTTAAATTCATATTGTCTTCAGCCCATTTGAGATAGGTATTAGACATATCAATCGTTAAAGTAGAAGTAGCACCCCCATCGGCGGCATAAACAGAAGCAGCACCGGTATAAGCGAATAGGTTAAGAAAGCTTTTCTCTTTAGCGAGTTTACGAATACGTGAACGTGTTTTACGATGATCGAGGAACAATCCAGTATCAATGTAATCAGTTAAATTCACTAAGAAAGTTAAGCCCTGCTCTTCTACTCTTATCCGCATACGATCTTTTGAATGGCGCTCATATTGTTGAGTACCTTTTTGTTTCTGACGTGTCTTAAGGAATATATTCGATGAAAATACCCCTGTTACATCTGGTAAAATGCGTAGAATTTGTTGGATACGCCTTTTAGCTGTTTTTTCAGGAATCGTTGCTGGAGCTGCGTATTCTTGTACATGAAGATATTCGCCATAACGGTCAATAGCAACTGCATATTCAGGGATGTCATGATCATAAATTCGGTAAGCATCAGTAGGTAATTGCTCTGCCCAACCAGCTATTTTTCGAATGTTTTTTTGAATCCTATTTTTTAGCGCTTCAACTTCTGCTGGCAATTTATGACCTCTGTCAGGATCAATAAAATTATCATCACAAAGATTAAAGCAATATAAATTACAATCTAGAGGACCATTTTGAAAACGGTAACGTTTGTCAGAATGAATTGACATATTCTTTGCCAGTTCAGCTTCACTGGTAATAATTGCACCCTTCCAATCCGAGAACTGCTTCATCCATTGACCCAACTGTTGATACAATGGAATTAATTCATGCACCTGCCCCATTCTTTCACCATAAGGTGGATTGGATATGATTAAGCCTGTAGAAGATAGCTCATCCGAAATCTGACTTACCTCAACCTTCTGAAATGGTCGGTTCTCAACACGAATATTATTTTGTAACCCTGCCCGCTCAATATTCTCTCGTGCACTTCTGAGAGTTCCATTATCTGACTCGTAACCCAGTAAAGAAAGTTGTAACTTAACTAGACCCTCTACTCTTCTCTGCTCGGCTTCAGCAAATAAACCTTGCCAGTCTGATGACTGATGTCCACGCCACTGCTCAAATCCAAAGTGTTCGCGATACAGACCTGGAGCAATGTCAGCTGCCATTAAAGCAGCTTCAATTAAAATCGTCGCTGAACCACATAACGGATCAATTAAACTCGCTTCTTGCTGCATCAGTTCAGACCAACCAGCACGTAGCAATAATGCTGCAGCAAGATTTTCTTTCAAAGGCGCAATACCTGTGGCACTACGATAACCGCGTTTATGAAGACTTGGTCCTGATAAATCTAGTGATATTCTCACTTGTCCCTTATGTAAAGCAGCTTGGATGTTGATATCCGGATCATCAAATTCTACAGAAGGACGCTTATCTTGTTCTTCCATAAATTGATCAACAATGGCGTCTTTAACCCGTCTTGCACCAAATTGTTCATGCCGAATAGCACCTGAGGTTCCTCTGAAGTCAATTTTAAAGGTTTGATTCACACCAAAATGCATTTCCCAATCAATTTCATTGGTGACAGCATAAAGATCATCAGAAGACTCAACAGTTCCTGTATTTAAAGGCATTAGAATTCGATTTGCTAGACGTGACCACAGGCAGGCTCGATAAGCCATCATTAAGTCACCGTCGAAAGTTACTGCCCCGAAGGACTCCTTGACTGAATTCCCGCCCAGTGACTTAATTTCTTCAACTAATAGTGACTCGAGTCCTTTCGGACAAATTGCTACAAAATTCTGACTCAATTGTTCATCCTCAAATTTGTCGCTCATGCATGAGCAACAAACTTTCTTCATCAACTAATTTAAACGGATCATAGCAGATTTGAGGTAATGAGGTATGGTGAAAAGACCGAATTATCGGCCTTTTGGTGTATATAAAAGTTTACTTTTTCATTTTTGTTTTATCTGCATTCCACTTGCCGTTATTGTAATGAGCTACCCAGCCTGTAGCTTTGCCATCTTTTGTTTCACTCATTAAATACTGGCTTTTAGTTTTTCTAGAATAACGAATAACCGAAGGACGTTTTTTCGGATCGAGAACCGGGCCTTCCGTTAAATATGCAAACTTGGGATCAAGTTGCTCTTTAACGAGTAATAACTCTTCAACCTTAGGCGCTCTTGTTTCTCTATTTCTAGGGAACTTACTTGCAGCAAGAAATATTCCTGCAGCACCATCGCGAAGTACAAAAGTATCTTCAACTTTATCGCATTCTAACATTGGCATAGGGATTGGATCGGCCTTTGGTGGTGCAGGTTGGCCATTTCTCAGCAGCTTACGAGTGTTCTTGCAATCTTCACTTGTACAACCAAAATATTTGCCAAAGCGGCCATTTTTCAGCTGCATTTCTGATTCGCACTTATCACAATCTATGACAGGACCATCGTAACCTTTTATTTTGAATTGTCCCTGCTCAATTTTAAATCCAGAGCAGTCAGGATTGTTACCACAAACATGGAGTTTCCTTTGTTCATCAATAAGATAACTTTCCATCGCAGTCGAGCATATTGAACAGCGCTCTTTAGACATCAGACTACTAATCTCAGCATCTTCATCATCTTCAATTGAAACAGCTTCTTCACCCGCAGTTAAATTCAAGGTTTTCTTACATCGTTCTTTTGGTGGTAACGAATAACCAGTACAACCTAGAAATACACCTGTAGAAGCAGTTCTAATCGACATGTTTCGTCCACAGTCTGGGCATTTAATATCAGTTTCTACAGGATTATTGCTACGCATTCCTTCTTCATCAGAATCAGCTTTTGCAAGATTCTCAGAAAATAGTTCATAAAATCGATCCAGAGTTTTTTTCCAGTCACGTTCGCCAGAAGCTATCTCATCCAGACGTTCTTCCATTCCAGCTGTAAAACCATAGTCCATCAGATCGACAAAGTTTTCATTCAGTCTATCAGTAACAATTTCACCCATCCTTCGAGCATAAAATCGTTTAGCTTCAAGTCGAACATAGCCTCTATCTTGAATTGTTGAAATGATATTGGCATATGTAGATGGACGACCTATACCTTTCTTCTCAAGCTCTCTCACCAAACTAGCTTCACTAAATCGTGCTGGAGGTTTAGTAAAATGTTGCTTTGGATCTAGTTTTTCTAAATTAAGTTTTTCTCCGATGGCAAGATCTGGAAGAACAATTTCATCATCTTTCTTTTTTACTTGTGTTTGTACACGAGTCCAACCATCAAACCTTAATACTCTACCGCGAGCAGTCAGATCGTAGTCACCAGCTTTGACCCTTAATGTTGATGCATCATATTCTGCTTTTGTCATCTGACAGGCAACAAACTGTCGCCAAATCAATTCATACAGCCGCTGAGCGTCTCTCTCTTGATCAGATAGTGAAGCTGAGCTACGAGTTACATCTGATGGTCTAATCGCTTCGTGAGCCTCTTGTGCGCCGCCTTTGCTACTGTATGTAATGGCAGCATCAGGTAAATAACGTTGCCCATACTTATTACCAATGTAATCTCTACAAGCTGCTACAGCATCCTTACTCAACGCTGTTGAGTCAGTTCTCATATACGTAATATGACCAGCTTCATAGAGCCGTTGAGCCATCGACATAGTCTTCTTAACACCAAAACCTAGTCTTGTACTAGCTGCCTGTTGTAAAGAGGAAGTAATATAGGGTGCAGAAGGCTTTGAACTTGTTGGTTTATCAACTCGCTCAGCTACGAGATAATCTTGTTGCTTAAGATAATCAACACTTACCATAGCATCGGTTTCATTATTAGGACGATACTTATTACCTAAGTGTCGCATCACTTGCATGCGTAACGAGTCATTTTGCTTAGCGTTTAGCTGTGCATGAAGTTCCCAATATTCTTCAGGATTGAAAGCGCGTATTGAACGCTCTTTTTCTGTGACTAACTTTACTGCTACTGACTGAACACGACCAGCGGATAATCCTCTGGCAATTTTTTTCCACAACAATGGTGAAACCATAAAGCCAACAATACGATCAAGAAATCGTCTTGCTTGCTGTGCATTCACATAGTTTAGGTCAAGAACTGTAGGTTGATTAAATGCTTCTTGTATAGATTTTTTAGTGATTTCGTTGAAAACTACTCGCTTAAAACGTTCTGGCTCGCCACCAATTAATTCCTGAAGGTGCCAAGCAATTGCTTCCCCCTCTCTATCCAAATCCGTTGCGAGATAAATGATGTCTGATTTTGCAGCGAGTTTCTGGAGTTCTTTAACGACTTTTTCTTTACCAGGAAGCACATGATATTCAGCTTGCCAGTTTTTCTCCGGATTGATGCCCATACGAGTAATCAAAGCAGCTTTTGCTTTTTTAGCCTTATGCTTGATTTTTTGTGCAGGGGATAATTTCCGAGTGATCGCAGCAGCCTTTGCACGAGCTTTCGCGTCAACGGGTTCCTTACTGCCAGAAGTCGGTAGATCTCTCACGTGTCCAACACTTGATTTCACGATGAAATCATTACCTAAATATTTATTGATAGTCTTAGCTTTAGCTGGTGACTCTACAATTACTAGAGATTTTGTCATTTTTATTTATGGCTACCTGTGAATTATTTTAGCGATTCCTTTATATTCATGTTTGCATATATAGAGATTCAGATGCGCTGGGTCAAGTTAATTCAACAACTATTTTGAATTTTTATTTTTTCAAAACACATAAAACTATTCAGTTTTAATATTCAATCAGCATAAAACCGACCATCCCAAGCACAAAACCTGACACAGCTCCCATCGGTGGAACTCAATATTTATCGAGCTTTACTTGAGGTGCTGTATCTTGAAACATTGAATAGATGATCCCCCAGAGGCGTAAAGCATTATTGTGGATATGATAATAGGACAATCTAACAAAAAATATCCAGACACACCTGCAACTGGACCAAGAAAAGACATTAATACTTAACCTCTTACATTAATAGACAGTTCTAAAACTACTCATAGGTGGGCGAGATACTACTCTTCTTGCTGCTAAATTCCCTGCAACACTGATAATAATAATGCCACATAAAGGTCCAACCAACCATAACCACCCATGCATGGCATAAGGTAATTTAAAAAGTTGTTCATAAAGACCGTAGGAAACCAACTCGGTTCCGGCTGCGGCCATCAGGCCTGCTAATAAGCCCAGCAGGCTAAATTCAGTCATTAGGCTACTTCTTAAATAGCTACGACTGGCTCCAAGAGTTCTAAGGACTGTCGACTCAAAAATTCGTTCATCCATGGTAGATTGTATGGTTGCTAACAAGACCATCAAACCTGCAATAATCACAAACAGTAAGATATATTCAACGGCTATAGAGACCTGCTCTATAATTCGCTGTACCTGATCCATAATGGCACCTAACTCGATAAGAGTCACAGCGGGAAATTGCTCAACCATACTATCAAGTAGGTGCTTTTTCTCTGCTTCTAAATAAAAGCTAGTCATCCAGTCAGCAGGTAAATCTTTTATCGCATCAGAGGTAAACATTACAAAGAAATTAGGCTTAAAGGAATCCCACTTTACTGAACGTAGACTTGTTATCTCTCCTTGATAA
Source organism: Gammaproteobacteria bacterium (assembly GCA_024206355.1). Taxonomy (GTDB): domain Bacteria; phylum Pseudomonadota; class Gammaproteobacteria; order Enterobacterales. The sequence goes on from JAAGZM010000289.1 coordinate 14,103, forward strand.
ATACGCCCGCCAGTATCAAAGCCGAGAATATCGCCAAGCTGTAACCCCATACTTTCAGCGAATTTATTTTCTAGACTCATTGCAGGATGACCTGAAGTTGTTTTCTCTGGACTCCAGATACCCTCTTCGAGTTGGTTATGATCAGGCAATTGCTCAGACCAGGTAATATTGACTTCCCTTTCGATTTTTCCAGTAGCTGACTCAGGTAAGTTAATCCTAGAACGAATCATCGGAAACATTCCTGATGTCTCTATTTGGCGATCTGAAAAAAAAGTTTCCATCTGTTCAACTTCAGTCGGCTCGACATTAACGATAAAGTGATTAGGTGTATCATCGGAGAGCTTAGAGCGCCAAGTGTCCAATAAATCATTACGCAGTAATAGAATTAACATCATTACCAGTAGTGCTAAGCCAAAGGCCATTATTTGAATAGTCGAAGCTTTACTGTGACGAGCAAGCTGACTAAAGCCGAATCGAACTGAACCTGACATGTAACGTTGAAAAAGTAGACCAAATTTTAGAAATGCTTTAGCAATCAGTGATAGAACAAATGAAGCAACAGCACCACCTGCAATAACAATAACGACCATTTCAATATCCCGGGTTTGCCACCACATAATCAGGCCGATAGTAAAAACAGTTAGTCCGTAAGTGAAATAGCCATTTAATGAAACCGGCGATAAGTCTCTTCTAAGAACACGTAATGGCGAAACAGCCCCCAGTCTCATTAAAGCAGGAAGTGCAAATCCTGTTAATGCAGCCATTCCTGTAGCTACTGCAATGAAAAAACTTTGACTGCTAGGTTGGGGTAAATTGTTCGGTAGCAAAGGTTGCATCAACTCAACTAAACCAAGATGAACAAGATAGCCTGTGACACTACCAACAATACTGGTTAGCAATCCAAGTATAAACAAGTTAGAACCATAGATCTTAAGTACAAGAAATCGGCTAGCACCAAAACATCTTAATAGTGCACCATGATCAAAATGATGTTCAGCATAACGATTTGCCACCATGGCAATCGCAATACCTGCGAGTAGTAAACTTGCTAGACTCGCTAAGCCCAGAAAACCTTGAGCACGATTGAGTGTACGTTCAAGATTCGGAACACCTTGGCTACCACCTACAAGTGCCCAAGTAGTATCGAGTTGTTCTTTAATCCATATCGTATATTCTTTGATGCTATCTTTGTTACCAGCAAATTGATATTGCCAACTAATGCGACTACCAGGCTGAATAACCTGTGTCTTCTCCACATCGTCCATATTCATCACTAGGCGAGGGATAAAATTCAATAGGCTCCCTCCTCGGCCCGGCTCACTTTCAATCATGCCAGTAACAGTAAATTCAGCGACACCGACTTCAACAACATCACCTATTTGAATTTTTAATTTGCTAAATAATCGACTATCTACCCAGACCTCACCTTGCTGAGGTTTATAATTTATCTCAGCATTAGAATCATTTGCTGTATTTAATTGTAAGCTTCCTTTGAGAGGGAATATTGTATCAACCGAGCGAACACTCGCCAGTTGGAATGCATTGTCACTTGCGACTACACTAGCAAACAGTAATGACTTTGCTGATTCAAGCTCTAACTTATCGGCTTCTTTAAACCAATTTTCATCAGCTTCTCTTGAACCCGTTAATTGCAGATCAGCACCAATAAAAGTGCTCGATTCTTCAATCATTGCAATTTGTATTCTCTCACTAAAAAAATTGATTGCACTGACGCCAGTAACAGCTACCATCAATGCAAGAATTAGAACTCTTAACTCACCACCTGCCCAATCTCGACGTAATAGCTTCCAAGCTAATTTCAAACTAGACATTCACTTCTGCCTCATCAGAAATTAACTTACCGGCTTCAAGTATCAGTTGATGTTGGCATCGGTTGGCCAGTTTTTCATCATGGGTGACTAAAACCAGTGTTGTTTCTCTATCTTGATTAAGCTCAAACAATAAATCGGCAACCGTTTTGCCAGTTTTACTATCAAGATTACCCGTTGGTTCATCAGCGAAAAGTATTGTAGGATTACTAGCAAAAGCTCGAGCAATGGCTACACGTTGTTGCTCGCCACCAGAAAGTTGTTTAGGATAATGAGTGACGCGTTCCTTAAGTCCAACTCTTTGTAAAAGTTCCAATGCCTGTTGCTGTGCATCAGCTTGTCCAGCAAGATCAAGCGGCAACATGACATTTTCTAAGGCAGTTAGACTTGAAAGCAGATGAAACGATTGAAATACAAAACCTATACGTGTGGCTCTAAATAATGCTAAACCGTCTTCATCTAACTCAGACAGTTGCTGATCATCAATAATTATCGAACCATCCGTTGGTTGATCAAGCCCTGCAAGTAAACTTAATAATGTTGATTTTCCAGAACCAGATTCACCGGTTATCGCTACAGATGCAGCCTTATTAATCTGAAAATTAATATCCGATAAAATGGTTAACTCACCTTCCTGTGTATCGACGCGTTTTCCAAGATTGTTGACTCTAATCATTTTTCATATAACCTATAAACTATTTAAAGTAGAGAGTAACACTGAAATGGTAAAAAATGCGTTACAACTTTTGTTATTAATTGTTTCGTTTTCACTGACACAAGCTAATTTTGCGAAAATTATTATGGTCTTTGGTGATAGCATAAGCGCAGGTTACGGATTAGATAATAATTCTGGCTGGGTTAAATTACTCGAAAAGCGGGTGACCCAAAGTAAAGATGGCTACACCATTATCAATGCCAGCATTTCAGGAAATACCAGTGGCAATGGTCTTGGCCGTATTAAGACTGATCTTGATTTACATAATCCTGATATATTAATCCTTGAACTCGGTGGTAACGATGGATTGAGAGGTCATTCTCTAACCGTATTTAAATCGAATATGGAAAAGATGATCAAGCTATCTCAAACAAGAGGTATTCAAGTTTTATTGTTAGGGATTAAATTACCACCAAGCTATGGTAGACGATACAGTCTGGCATTTGACTCAGTCTATATTGATCTTGCTGAATCTTATGATTTACCACTAGTGCCATTTTTCATGGATAAGGTAGGCGTTAATAAGGAACTGATGCAACGAGATGGCATACATCCCAATGCTAAAGGCCAACCATTACTGCTAGATAATGTCTGGCCCTTTTTAGAGCCTATGCTGTAGTTGCTGCAGCCATCACATTATCGACAGCAATGGCTAACTTTTCCATTGCAGATCTAATGTCTTCATCAGGAATAATCAGTGAAGGAGCAATTCGAACGACATTAGGGCCTGCTATCAGTATCATCACACCCTCTTTCATTGCAGCTTGAAGAAATTCTCTCGCTTTGCCTTGCCATTCCTCAGTTAAAGCGCCACCAATCAATAAACCTTTACCTCTAATTTCTTTAAATATACCGTGTTTTTCGTTAATTGCATTTAGCTGACTAACAATTAACTCACGCTTAGTTTTAACACCTGCCAATGTTTCTGGACGAGACATAATCTCAATCACTTTATCCGCCACGGCACAGGCTAAAGGATTACCACCATAAGTGCTTCCATGGGTTCCAATACCCATACTTTTAGCAATTTTTGTTGTAGTCAACATTGCACCAATTGGAAATCCACCACCGAGAGATTTAGCACTGGTCATAATATCGGGTAACACATCTAACCCCATGTAAGCATAGAGTTCACCTGTTCTGCCAACACCTGTTTGAACTTCATCAAACACTAGTAATGCATTATGTTGATCACAGAGTTCTCGTACACCTTTAGCAAATTCTTCTGTTGCATTAATTATTCCACCTTCTGCTGCAATTGGCTCCATAACCACAGCACAGGTTTTATCTGATATTGCTTCACGAAGTGCATCAAGATCATTATAGGGAATATGTGTGATACCTTGGGGAAGAGGCTCAAAACCTTGAGTGTATTTTTCTTGTCCACCAACACTTACCGTAAATAATGTTCGTCCATGAAAACCATGAAAAAATGAAATAATTTCATATTTCTCAGGACCGTAATTATCTTGAGCATACTTACGTGCAAGTTTAAATGCTGCTTCGTTTGCTTCTCCTCCTGAGTTCGCAAAAAACACTTTGTCAGCGAAGGTAGCATCTGTTAATCGAGTTGCTAATGATAATGCAGGAAGATTCGTCCAGACATTACTTAAATGCCATAGCTGCTCACCTTGCTCTTTTAGCACATCAACTAATTCAGGATGACAGTGACCTAGTCCATTTACAGCAATGCCGCCGGCTAAATCCAGGTATTCATTACCTTCAGAATCCCAGACTTTAGAACCTTTTCCTTTCACCGGTATTATTGAAGATGGTGCATAATTGGGAACCATTACATCATCAAAAGTTGCTCTATTTAAGTCATCATTCATCATCTTATTCCATGCCTATTAAATTAGGTGAGCTAGATGAAGTATAATCGCTTTTTTAAGTAGCAAATACTAGTATTTTAAATAGTAATTTAATCTTTAAACGTTCCTTCATTTTTTTTATAGTAAGCATTCTTCTTGCTAAATTTGCTATTTGGACTAAATTTAAAGAAACATGCAAATTTATTTATTTTGGGATAATTCAATGAAGAAGAGTTTATTTTGGAAATTAATTTTGCCTATCGGTGGCATGTTTGCTCTATTTTTAGTATTAATGAGCGTTTATGTCCCCAA
>JAAGZM010000290.1 GCA_024206355.1 Gammaproteobacteria bacterium
TAATCTGTATATCTCAAGTACTTCTGGATCATTTGATTTAGGACCTACTTGCACATAATTAGAATTAGGTTCTGCATCAAACTGGTCTTTTAATGCTTTTATTGCTCTACTATTTAACTCTGTAGAGTTAACTTTGTTAACAGTACTGGCAGCACCTTTAGCTAATATACGTAATGCATCATTATTTCTACCTAATGTTTTCTCTTTAGTAATATCATTCATTAAATAACGGTAACCAGTAATATCCCCATTCAAGTTATAAAGAGGAGCCATATGCTGTTTAGCTATAGTAGGGTCAAATGTTTTAGCACCTGAAATACTATTTCTAAATATAACACTCTTTTGAGCATGTATTGCTTTAGCATCTTGAACACCACCATATACTGGGTCAGTACTACCAAACTTACTACGTAATGCAATAGTATCTGTACCACGTGCTTGTTTACTAGTTAATGACACAACACCAGTGATAGTCTCAGTTTGACCACCATGTCTATCTACATAAGTATATAAAGGTAATGCATTAGGATCAGCAGGGTCTTTAGGTAAAGGATTTGCAGACTTAACCCAGCCTCTTGCCTCATATAAAGCACCTTCAGTTTCATTTAATACTTTCATCTGTATTGTTGGATCAAATATCTCACGAATATGTCCTTTAGTAATGTTAACTTCTGAGCCA
>JAAGZM010000291.1 GCA_024206355.1 Gammaproteobacteria bacterium
GGGGCTTCCTGTTAAAACTCTATCGTTGGCTACTGCTTTGTAATTAGATAACTCACTACAATGAAGGGGAATAACCCCAAAGTCCACCGAGTAAACGACAGCCCCTCTCAAGCATGTCGCTTGACACGCTACCATATGTCACTCGACATGTAAAGGAGTGTATGTCACATGACATACAAAAGTAATATATGATCAACAAAAGCCTCATGGACGCTGCTAGGTCGCAACGGTAGAAGAGCAAAAATAGGAAGGTTAAGGCACAAACCAGTCGCTCAACCTATGGCGCTTAGTGCCGTGCGACATGAAGTCGTATGTAACGCTGTTCACCGCGATAAGAGTGAACCATCTGTATCACCGGATGACCCTAAGACTCTGAATAAAGTAGCGAGTCTGACAATGTAACAAAGTCCACTGGATGGGAAAATGCGTTTTCACAGGGTAAAGGCTCCAGAATTAATAGAACTGACCAAGTTGGTTCATACAATCAGCCTCAGAGTCGCCCGCTTTCTTGAACGAAGAGGCTTACTTGAAAGGGATGAAGAAGACAGTTATTTAACCCTTGTCAGCAATAACTTTTGGTAAGGAAAGAACAAGGCAATACCTGGCAAGCATCAGAAAGAGGATGGAAGTATTATCTGAAAACCCTTCACGTGGAATTGTCAGAGAAGATTTAAAAGTTGGCTATCATAGTGACTTTATAGGGTCGCATACTATTTACTACAAAATTCAATCAACACATATCGATGTTATAGACGTGTTACATCAACCAATGGATCCTACAAAACATATCATAGATTAAAATATCTAAAATTAATCTGAATAGCCCTTGGTTAACAAGAACTCAATACAGAGTATAAACAATATACGTGCCTCATAACATATCCTGAAAGTACTTTTCACAAAGCATTTTTCAGTCTGTTTAGTTGGTTCAACAAACCTGTTAGAGTTGGTCGACATTGAAAGGAGGTTTAAATACAGACTTTAAACTAACTACATCCTTCTTCTAATCCACGTATAAATCAATTGCCAAATCAGTACAACCCTCTGTACAAGCATAATGGTCAAATTTTGTAAAACCCCTCAACCGTAAAATTTCTTCATCAAGAAAACTATTACCGGACAACTCCTCACTTGGTGAAATGAGTATTTCATACGCCGCATCTGCCATGATCAGCGGGATA
>JAAGZM010000292.1 GCA_024206355.1 Gammaproteobacteria bacterium
AGTTCACCTTTGGCTTTGATAGAACGAGGATTATCATAACTGATCAATTCACCTGTACTTTCACGGAAAATATAAGGGGCCTGTGCGGTTTCATCATAAAAGTATTCAAAACCATTAATCCCCTGGCCATTAACACCGCCAAGATAATTTACTTCAATGTCTTTGTAATCTAAAACACCTGCTTCCCATGTACCATCTATCGGTCCGTTGCCCTGACCATTTTGTACACCTTTCCATCCCCGACCATACATACTGGCACCAACAACAATTTTACTGGCAGGTATGCCTGCATTAATCAAATTGGTGACACCATCATATACATTTAATCCACTATTAGAACCATCTGCTGTGGGGTATACAGCGCTGTGATGACCGGTTACATTACTCCATGCACCATAAAAGTCATAACTCATGGCAAAAATATAATCCATATAAGGTATAGCTTGTTGATAGTCGACTTTGCTGACTTTCGCTTGGCTAACATTCATAGCTGCAGTTAATTCATAACTACGGCCGGTTTGCATTTCAAGTACATCCAAAGCAGTTCGCAATTCCAACATCAAATCGGCAAAACCCTGAGCATCATCCGGGGAACCAAGATTTGCGTTGGCACCACCACCACCAGGAAATTCCCAGTCGATATCAATTCCGTCAAAGAAATCATACTGTTTTATAAAATCAATTGCAGATGCTACAAATGTGGCTCTGCGATATGGATCATTCACAATATGATAGAACGGATCAGACAATGTCCAGCCACCAATTGATGGCAGAATTTTAATACTTGGAACCTGCTGTTTCAGTTTAATGAGCTGTCCAAAGTTGCCTCTAATTGGGTCATCCCATTGATCACCTGGATAAGATTTTTCCAAAGCCGGAAATCTTTCGACAATTGTGACGGTATCATCAGGCTGATCAGCACATTCAATATTAAGCGCTGCCTTTGCTCCAGGTAAAGCTGAGTTGTTTTCACCACAGATAGCAATAAAACCATACAGAATATGAGTCAGGTTAGACGCTGGAATGTCTGTGACATGAAAGTCACGACCATAAATACCCCATTCTACAAAATAACTGGCGACAACTTTACCTGAGGTATTGTTATAGGCAACATTATGTTCCTGCAATGGCCAGTTTGAAGTCGTATCTGGATCAGTTGTATCTGGATCAGTTGTATCTGGATCAGTTGTATCTGGATCAGTTGTATCTGGATCAGTTGTATCTGGATCAGTTGTATCTGGATCGGTCGTATCTGGATCGGTCGTATCTGGATCGGTCGTGTCTGGATCGGTCGTATCTGGATCGGTCGTATCTGGGTCAGTTGTATCTGGGTCAGTTGTATCTGGGTCAGTTGTATCTGGGTCAGTTGTATCTGGGTCAGTTGAACCAGTAGTAACTGATATAGTTTGAGTATTACTACTACTGCAAACTTCCTCAGAACCTTCACCATTACACAATTTTACACTGAATTGATAATTACCCGTATTGTTTAAAGAAATCTGAGTTGATGCCATTTGTGCTGATTGATTGGCTTGTGCATTCAGAGTGTCGGTATGAATAATCTCATCATCCAGTAACAGTTTCCAGTGATTACCATTAACACCCCACCACATATTCCAGGTCAGATCGATGTCAACACTGTCACCATTTAACTGATAACTTACAGGCATCCAGGCAATAGTTGGCTTTGCTGGTGTGGCAGAAATTATTGCCTGCACATCACTTGAATTAACACTGATACTCTTTTTCACGCTGCTGGTACAGCCTGATTCATTGCACAATTCAACCTGTAGTTCATGCACACCTGCGGTCAGATTAATATCACACTGATCTTTTTGAGCCTTATTTCCATTGCTTTGTAAAGTTCCTTCACAATGTTGTAGATTATTAACAGTTAATTTCCAGTCATTTGCATTTTCACCCCACCACATGTTCCATTTTACGTTAACTGAACCACTTTCATGGACATCAGGCATCCATGCTATAGCAGGTGTACCAGGTTCTGCTAATACCATATAGCTATAACTTGTTATTAAAACTGATATAACTAAACGAGCAATTTTTTTGATTTTAATAGTCACCTCAAATCTCCTTTATGTTTTAAAAAAATAATTATTTTGTAAATAAGCAGTTGCACAAAACAGTTAATAATAATGTATGTCATTATTAAAAAAAAAAATGTGACGGTATTCACAGATATGACTTGCCGTTCTTTTGCACCAAGATACAGAGTTTCAAAAACCTGCAATCAAATGCGTAGGCAAACTCACTCAATGGATGAATACTAATCCTTCTGTAAGTTGCTGTTTTGAAGTACATAATCATAATTATGAGCTGGTCAACTGAGGATTCTGAGGTTTAAAGGCAGGCCTTTTCAGCAAGATATGATCTTGCAGAGCATTCGTTGGTACCTGGCATATGCAATGAGTTATCGTGACATTGAA
>JAAGZM010000293.1 GCA_024206355.1 Gammaproteobacteria bacterium
ATCCTGATAAATTACATGAGTTCGGGCTGTTTGTTATCGGGACTTGCATTGATTACCCTGAGCGCCATGACGTGTTGGAATTAATCAACCAAGATGATTATGGTACAGCCAGCGATATAACCATGATGTCTGATGGTTTAAGTAGCGTTGTTCCTCACCAATTTACAATGATTATGAGATATAATTTTGAAGGCAACACAGGTGACGCTATTAATTCTACAATCAAAGTCACGGCTGAATTAATCGGTGATTTCACAACCACGGAACAACAAGAAAAAATAAAAGCCAAACTACAGGAGTTATTAACAGATGAGTAAATCAATTCGAGACTTAGCACAAGCGGTGTTAGATTATAACAACTGTAAAATAGAGCGTGAAGAATTGTGTGGAATTTATAACCGAACTAGTAAACAACCTATGATGTTATGTACATTGGTTAATAGTTTATTGAAGGAAACTATGAGTTATGGTGTAGATGATGAACTCCCAGACAGCGTAGTAGATTTGGTGAACAATACAGTTAAAGAAGCTAGGATAATTCTTAAATCAGAACCACTAATCGCACCAACAATGCCACTGGCTGAATTGGCAGATAAACCAGCCCAACTATCAGGTGGTGTTAATGATTACTATAGTGTTACGTTGGCTAACGGGGATGTCGTTGAATGCAAGGATGTTATTCGCGCTCTTGGTTTAAACTTTGACCAAGGTAACATCATGAAGTCACTATGGCGGGATGGCAAAAAGCCAGATAGCCCCGCTATCAGAGATAAGGAAAAAATTGTGTACTCCGCTTGTGAGGAATTGTTCGCGGCTGCGGGTGTAAACGGTGTGTCTGCTAGACGAGCGCTGTTAGTTAAATTGTTGGGGTGGTGATATGTTATTACTATTTAGAATTTGTTTTGGTGCGCTATTTGGTCTAATGACCATATTGTGCATAGACTGTTTGATAGACGTAGAAAGAAAGTTAGAACATGGCGGGGCATTAATAGGATTTTCAATATCACTGTTAGTGTTTTTACTATGCGTATTGTACACAGATGCGGTAGGTGGCGGTTATCAACCTGAGTCCAAACCAACTAACGGTAAACCAATACCACCACAGGATGAATAATGGAAAAGATTAAATTTATAGTTGTACACTGCTCTGACACATCACCCGCGATGAATGTAACCACGAACGACCTGCGCCAATGGCATGTGGTTGAACGTGGCTGGAATGACATCGGTTATCATTGGTTTATTAAGCGTGATGGCACAGTGTATGATTGTCGCCCTGAAAGCGTCACTGGCGCTCACTGTCCTGTTATTAATGATTGCTCCATAGGAATATGCCTTGAAGGTGGTCAGTTCGGTAGCAATGATTACACGGATGTTCAGCTAGCGGGGCTATCGGGGTTGGTGTATGAATTGAAAGGTAGGTATAACAACGCTGCTGTGACAGGTCATAACCACTTCACTAGTAGTAAGACCTGTCCTAATTTTAATGTAGTGGATTGGTGGGAAAAAGTATTGACAGATAACGGTGGGGTAATGTAAGGTTAATCCTCAAACCTCTGTTATGTTTGACATCTCTGTTTTTACCCGCCCCTCCCAAGGCGGGTTTTTTTATAACTCCACCCACTCACCGTCAATGTAATCTACCTCTCCACGATCCACGCGAATAGACTCCCACTGAGATAACTCACGACCGCAACAATGAGTCGTTTCGTTAAGACCTTTATCGCAACCACACACCGCACAATGACCGTCAGCATTAAACTGGTGCAACTTATAGTGTTCACCCGTGCCACCATTGCGAGCGATGTTATCAATTCTTTCATCGCTATCAGACCAGCGCGGGGTTTTATTTAAATCATTGTTATTCACGTAAGCTCGGATAGCGCGTTGGATTTGCTTAATCTGTTCTTCAGCGCTGGCGAGTTCTTTTTCTAGTTCCGCTAGTGTTGTCATTATTTTTTATTCCTGTGTTGTGTGTAATTATCTTTGTATTTGCTGAATGTGGTATTACAAGCTGTCAACGCTCTGTCAAGTTCCCAACCTTGTTCTAATAACACATCGACGCGCTGAAATAACCACTTCTTGCGAGTTGGTTTTAACTTGTTCATTTCATTTGAAACGTGTCTAACTGATGCCCCTGTTAGTGCTGCTATGTCAGCTAGGTTAACTAAACCACGGTTGTAATGCGTGATGAACGCTCTAACCCTGTCAGCCCTGTTTTTACTGCGCTTAACCGTTGGTTCGTCACTAGCTCTAACCACACCATATTTCTTAAACACCTGTTTGACATAACTGACGCTAACACCTTTAACTTGGTCAGCTATCCACCACAGCGGGTGCGGAAACGCCTTGCTGTATAAATGAGCATGAGCCATGATAGCGCGTTGCTTGGTGTAGTTGTACTGGTGTAGTATTTTAGACACACCACCAGCATTACTATCCGTTGTTATCGCGAGCTGCTGGAGAGTCATGTCACCCGTTACATAGAGGGGCGCTAGCTCAAGAACTCTTCTGGTTAAGTCACCCCAATCAGCTCGGTCAGTTGTGAGGTCGGGTAAATCATTTGCTATTGTTGGTATATTCATAATTAAACTTAAAAAAATATGTGAGCAACTATTATAATGACAGCCCAATAAAACAAGCCCCGTGTGCCAGCCATATCCTCACACTGTCGTCGCTTTTTCCTTCTGTCGTACTTATTGTTCATTATTCATGATCCTTAATCGTAACTATTTCCACGTTGATTTTTAAGTTGTTATATATAATCGCTCGCCTTAACCTGTTTGAATATTTAAGTTTCGTTTCTGGCTTAACAATAAGAACAATCCCCGCCTTGCGATTGGTCATTGCGGCATAAAACAAACTTTGTCCAATTGCTTCAGCCCATTTGTGACCATAATCATACTCAATCGCGTGAGTGTTGGTCAGGCAATCAACACGAGTTTTGTCGGGTAACACTTTTTCAATAACGCCTTTGCAATGATTCTTAACATAGTCAGCCTCAGTGGTCATACTGCTAGCATCAAAGCTTAGCGCTGCTAGCGCTGCTAGCGCTGCTAGTTTATTCATCGTTCATCACCTCAATTATTTTAGCTAGTTGTGTGATAGTTATATTCTTGTATTGCCCTTCTAAGCGAAACACGTTCTTTTTATAAATTGATGGTTTGAAATAAACACCTTTATAGATTAACCATGTAGATTCAAGATTGTCACATAGTCTTTTAATAGAGTGTTTGTTGGTAGACATGGCTTCAGTGCTATCAAGCAAGTCAGGAAATTCTTGTTCTAACAGTGCAATATTATGATTAATAAACAATCGCTTCTCGGCATCACGAATCGCTTGCGCTGCTTTTTCTTGTGTTAATAATTCAGTGTGTTCTAACACTTTGTTGAAACCTTTAATGATTGACTTCACGTTTAGTTTTAGGTTTTTAAGGTTAATGTAGCGTCTGAATACATTGTTTTTAGAGTAACTACCACTCCAAATTTCACCTTTAGCAATAAATGTCAATGTGATTTTACTTGGTGTGTGAACACTATAACCACGGTCAGTTTCATGTAGTTCAACCTTAAAAGGCTGGTCTTGCCATGTTAGAGCTACACCCCTGTCGGCAGTTCTAACAATGGTAGCACCTGCTTGTTCTAATGTGTTACCTACAAATGCTGCTACGTCTGAAAACGCTTGGTCGCGATCACTTAATTTAGTTGTCATTATGCTGGCGCCCCTGCGTTCTTGTAAATCTCCCTAATTTGTTTAACCCTGCGGCTAACCGATGGGCTGGTTATACCATGACGCTGTTCGGCAGCATAAGAGGTAATGCCCTCATTGATAACATCCCAACATGCTTTTTTAATGGTGGCGTTACGAATTGTGCCGTCTGCGATTAAGTTGAAGTCTCTTTTATTCATTTTGCTTTTCCTGTTGTTGGTCTATTTCTGTTTAAATTTAAACTACCCCCACCGCGCACGATGGTGTAGTAGCCTAGTGGTGGTTTGTCGCTATACTTAACCCGTGACAAGCCTAAATACTTAAATGACTCGTCATTAATGTACATTATGACGAACGGGGTATCGGGGTCGTAATGCTCCCCATTTTCTTCAAACACCCTTCGCTCTATTTCCTGCATGTCTGCCATGTCTGTTATCCCTGTTGTTTCGATAAGATGAATACTAGCACAGTGGGCAAGTGTGTCAAATACTTTCTGAAGATATTTTTAAATAATATAAACTATCAACGCCAGCGCTGTAAGTTTCTATCACCCCTGCCTTAACCAGTTTGGCTATCATTCTATCAACTTTCTGCGATGTACCCCCCTCTGTCATACCCCCCGTTATGTTAGCTCGAATTTGCTGCTTGAAAAGTTTGGTGGCTATCGGAAAGTTCTCAACCACTAACAGGTGTAAGATTAAACCAAAGGGTTTTAACACTTCTGGTGGCGGGGTGTGGTATTCCAATTTACAACGTTTGCGAATAGACAACGCCATCTCTTCTAATAACAACGCTTCTTGTAATCGTGTTAAATTCTCATTTTTTAATATAGTAGCGACTTTTTCTGAAATCTCATTTTTTAACATTGTCATAATCTCGGAAGTTTTGGTTATAATTTAACCAAGTTAATTTTAGATTCCCAAAAAAGTCAGGACATGTCCTGTAAGTGTCCCAACTTTTTTAGCTCTGTAGCCCTTGTATTTACTAGGGATTCCCAATTGTCCTAACTTTTACTATACTAACACTTTATATGAAATATATACTATATTAAATATTAAGAAAATAAGAAATAATAAATCCCTATGATTTCTCTAAAAAGGATGAGGGGTATGGTTTTTGGGCTAAAAATTGGGAATTTCTGGGAATCGTCAGCAATGGCGCGGTCTAGCGGGGAGGTAAAAGTTGGGACATCGTATGGACATCGTATGGACATGTCCTGACTTTTTTGGGAAGGCGTTTTTAGCGTTCTTAAAAAATGATATTTGCTGTTGTTGGTTATTTTAGCGTTATTTTAATTTTAAATTAATTTATTGGTTAAAATAGTTGAGGCTGCGCGGCTGCGGCTAGCGCTGACGGTAAGTTTAAAATGATAAAAAGGCAAAACGATTTCTGAGGGAATTTTTGAGTAAGTCCTTTTAATATAAACGCGAATTTTCAAAAGTTGTTTTCATGTTTTAGAGGTAAAATCACAGAAAATCGGTTTTGTAAAGGTTTATTTCAATTTATTTTGGGTTTATTTTGAATGTTAAAATGACCGCTAGTCTTGTAACATTTGATTTTTTCAGCCAGAAAATTATTTTAAGCCTGAAAGCCACGGCTGACGGGGGCTGTAGCCGAGCTGGTTAGATTAATTGGGAAAAGCGTTTGTATTACTATCACACTATGCTAGCATTCAGTTATCGAAAGCTAACGGGGTTAAGTGATTATGGAAATCTCACATTATCAGGATCAACACGATAGCCGAAAAGGCTACATAGTTAAGCAATCAAAATACGGTCATTATTTCATTAATCAAACTATAAACGGGGTTTTGTTTTACTCTTCTTTCAAGCGCATTCGTAAAGAATCAATTAAGCGCATTGTAAGCGATTGTAAGCGTGTTAGTGGTTTTCAAGATATAATTTGCCATGCGCTTTGTTATCTCGACGCACAGCGCCACCCGAAGCCAGTTAAGGCGCTTCAATTAGAATTAGAATACCAGTGGCTCGAACATGCTAAAAAGTCTTACAATTTGGGGCGCTCGTGCTGGAAGTTTTTAGAAAGCAATGGCGCAACAAAAAGCGAGCTACAAAAATATATTAAAATAAATTAAAAAAATTTGTACAAATGCTGGCTTACTGTGCTAGCATTCATACTACAAAATAAAAACAAGGGTCGGCTATGTTATCAATTTACAATTTACTCAAACAAAATGGTTTACCAGTTCGCATTGTCGCGGGTGGTGTTGTTGTCGGGGGTGTTGCGGTTGATAGCATCGAACTGGCTCAGTTCATTATATTAAATAAGGGTTAAATGATTATGAAACTATCAGAAGTTAAAAAAATTATTGCAACTAGATTGCAGCATGAAAAAGATGACTATAACCGCTATCTGGAGGTTTTAGAATTAATTAAACAGGTGGAAGGTTTACCAGTTAGCAAACAGACTTTTAATAAACGATTTTTAAAGTCTAGTGGTTATACTTACATTAATAATAATGGTAATCATTATTTATCTAAAAACGGTCGCGAATTATTAGTCGGTTATGGTGGCGTAGTCAATGTTGAAAGTTTTATTAATAAATTTTCAACTCCTTATTCGGTTGGCTCAGTGGAGCGGATTAACCAACTTGAAAATCTAAACCCCACAACCGTATTAAATGTTTTTAACAAGGTTGAAAAACATTTTAATTCCTTACGGGCTTTGTTTGGCGTTATCAATTCAAGCGACACATTAAATCATAATAAAAACCCTGTTTACTATGAGTTATTGGATAATATATATAAATCAGAAGGTCATAAGCACTTAGACGTTAATTTGAAAAATTTTCACTATATCAGAACAGAGGCTTAATATTATGAATTTTACAAACGGTTTAAGATACTTAGTTAAGGACGGAAAGCTTGGTTCTCATGGTTCTACTGAATCAATTTTTCAGTTATCAGAATGTGGTGAATTTCTTAGAAATATGTATGTACGCGAATGTGACAAAGTAGTGACTCGCGTTAGTGATTACGAGCCACAAAATTTAATTGATGACGCTCAATTAGTGGCTTTAATAGCTGAGCATGAAAAAAGCTATTTAACAGAATGTAAGGAAATATCAGAGCAAGAGTATTTTAATAAACTTGAAATGCTGCCGCCTTTAAAATGGGGTAATAATGGCGGTATTAATTCGTTCTTTATGTCTGAGTTTTTAACGGGTAGCATTACTGACCAGTATGCGGAATGTGGGGATAAATACTACACTAAAACAGTTAACATGAAAGACTGTACGACATGGATTCAATTAAGTGAGGTGTAATTGATGGAATATATGTTGATAGCTTTAGTGTTGTTGATGATGGTTAACAACGTTGGAGCAGTGTTAGTTTTAATAGCGCTGGCAATAAAATATTTTACTAATTGACTTTTTTTTATTAAATCACTTGCGTAATCCGCAAGCATTTAGTAAGATTGTGTTTATCGGGTTAACGCGGTTGTTGACCCACTATTTTTGAAAGGGTTTTTTATGTCTTTATTATCAGACGCGCATCAACTAGCAAAGCGTTTTTATGCTAAGCAACAAGCAGAAAAAACTGGCAATCTTAGATATTGCGATTTTGTTGGCTATGCGATGAGAACCCTTTCAAAAACGGCTTTTAGTAAGGTTTTATACAAAGCCCGACGCATAGAAAAAGCGGGGCGCTCGTTCTTTCTTGGTTCTATGCTAGTAGAACAAGCCGCAATTATTACATGCGACGCGGTTATTGCTCGCAAGGGTAAAACTGTGCAAATTACGTTTGAGCCGTCTGACAGCTTTTACAGACGTTTCAAAGGTGTTCAATTGTCCGAACGAGGTGACGGAAAGTTGAAAGTGAATTTAATTGATTTAAATGGAGAATTACACTAATGAAAAAATCAGAATTTAAAGCCGCGTATCGTCGTATGCGCATAAATCGCGTAGTTGGCTGTAAAGCCGACGCTATAGCTAGCAATTGCATTATTGCTCGCAAAAAAAATTGGAACGTTAGTAATCCAGCTAATAGTTTATTTAAATACCTTGTTAGCAATGGTGTTGCTGACGGCACTGTTTTTGATGGTTCTAATATTGTTATTTTTGGCTATCCAACGCCTTTATTTAATCACAAACTAGGGTAAAAACATTATGAATATTGCAATGAATTTATTAAATGAAAAAATCAGCTATGACGAAAAAATCAGTAAAAGCGAAGATAAAGCGATATATGTTGATCAAGATTGGCAAGCTGAGGAAACAAGCTATTATTTTGATGATGGTAGCTGGATTGTTGATAATAATGGCGAGCTTACTTGTCACGATAATAACTAAGTAAATATTAAAACAAAAAGCCGCTTAACTGCGGTTTTTTGGGTAGTAGAATTATTTAAAAAAACAGGGTTGGAATTATGAATACATTAGAATCAATTAAATCAAACTTTGCACGTTACATTGCAACACTAGATAAAATGCAAGTGTCTTGTGATAAAATACCAGAGCTAAAGTCATCAATTGGTAACTTATCACTACAAATTGAGCTAGCAGATCAGAGCAGTGCTTGTTTTGTATTGCGGTTTATGTGGGGCGTTTCTTATAATGATAACAGTGTTGTAATGATGGACACTGATGAAAATGACTTTGTAAACTTAACAGACCATGATTTTTATTACTCATTGTCAGAGTCAATAAGGACTCTTGAAACTGCTAAAATATTATTAAAATTAATAACAGAGCTTAATGAAAAAATAAATAATGAAGTAAAGGCAAGAAATGATGAAAGGATTTTGTTTTTTAAAGCCTTGAGTCACTAACCAACACCACCAAACAAAAGCCGCTTAACTGCGGTTTTTTGGGTAGAAACTTAATTTAAAAAAACAGGGTTGGAATTATGAAAACAGATAAATATTTCAAAAAACGCGAAAAAATGGTTAAACATTGTATCAACTTAACATTGGTTGGTGCTAATTTTGAGCAGTGGGATAAATACAAAACCGCGTTTTTCAATTCTTTTGGTAGTCACGGTGGGCGCGATGAAATAAGCCAACGTAGGTACACGGATTTAATTAATTTATTCACTGCGCTTTATATGTCAAATTTTGAACAAAATACCATATATGTTTATGAAGACAGTGAAGGCAATAGATACACAACGCAAAAAACTAACATTGATAATAGTTATCTTTACAAGTTGCCGACTGGCGAGACTATCAGCACAACGGAACAACTACACGATAGAAAGCCGCATTTAACTAATGCGCAATGGGATCGCATGAAAAGATATTATTATAGTAAAATTACAGGTTTAAAAATGTAGAACCAAACACCAACAAACAAACAAGCCGCTTAACTGCGGTTTTTTGGGTAGTAGAATTAATTTAAAAAACAGGGTTGGAATTATGATTTTTTTCAAAGATGATAAAGCTCAAAATGGTTATAGAAATTTGTTAACAATAGTCGGTTGTTTACTAGATAGATCGGTTGATGTTTTTGATCGCGTTAATGCTGAAAATGCTATTTATGATTTAGCAATAGGGCAATATCGCCTGCGAGTGTATAACGAGGCTTTATACCTAAACTCGATCTATCTTGATTATTTTAATTCTAGCAATACAGTCTTAACCGTGGGCGGTTGGTACGGCATGAATGAAGACGAATTCGAGTCTTTGCTTGTTGTCGCTCGTTGTTGCCATCTTATCTTACAAAGGGAAATAACAACAATCAAAGAAATAGAAAATAACGGATAACATCGCTAACCAACACCACCAAACAAAAGCCGCTTAACTGCGGTTTTTTGGGTAGAAACTTAATTTAAAAAAACAGGGTTGGAATTATGGAATGTAATAACCAAGAGTTTGAATACATGATGTTAAGCAGGTTAATACGAGATATTGGCTATTATTGCGGGGCTGGTAATGGTCACACGAAACACTTATGGGCTGGCAATGTTGACGAACAAATAAAAGAAATTTTTAAAATATATAATTTATTAATTGTTAAGCCGCAATGGCTGACATTCAGAAGCCTTAAAAAGCAGTGTAAAAAATTAGTCATGTACCAACCCAAATAATAAACTACAAACCAAACAATAAACCGCTTGATTGCGGTTTTTTTGTGCCTGTAATTCAGTAAGCCAATACAAGCCATTCTAAGCAATTAAAACCCTCCCACCTTTACCAGCATATTAAGCAACTATAAAAACCTCAACTAGATGGTGTACAGCTCGCTCTATGGGGTATTTTATACCAGTGTATAAGCTCTATTATCAAGCTTATATGTGAGTCCTTTTGTACTGTATAAACACTGTATTCATCTTGGTTATAATATCACTGTATTCATTCACTTGCTTAATATGCTTGTAATACGTCCTGCATGGCATTCTAAGCGATTAAAAATTTTAGGGTACTTGTGACACGTAGAACAAGAGATCTCGATTCGCATGTATATTTATACAGTGTTTTTACTGTATGCGGTCGGTTTACTATGGCGCACACTATTAACCACCTGTCAACACTGTATGTATTTATAGGTGTAATTCTATACAGTTGCTTATGTTATGAGTTGCTAATATAAGTCAATCAGCTCGATTGGTTAACCAGTAGAAATGCTCTCTATTTTTTTATGATGGCAAAATTTGTATTTATTTTTGTGTGTAACATGGTGAGTAACACGGTCAATATTAGCCGTGTAACATGGTGAGTAACACAATGGTTATATATACAGGTGTTTATATTAACACTATCTAATATATAGGTGGTGTGGTGGTGTGGTCAATTTGACCAATGGCTACACGATGATCAACACTGACATAATATGTCATTGTATATTAGAACAATACAGACATAATATGTCATTCACATCGTGCATAATTATTCATATATATGCATAACTATTCAGCTCTGATTTATTTCTATAGCATTCTAATAACATTTCATTAACATCAACATAAATAAAAAATATCCTTATAAATCAATGACTTATCAGCTTAAATGACTGGTGTTTAGTAGCCAGTGGTGAGGTATGCCCTTAGGTAGGTTCTTTCTCGTACTGCATAAATAATCGGGGGTCGCGTCGAGCCGCGGACTGCATAAACTCAGCAAACAATAAATTTTTTATTATTACTGACCATGAGGGTTTTGGTCATATTCACCAAGCGAATAGTCATATTCACTAAAAGTATAACGGTCAAATTAACCATTATTTGGTCAATCTCACCAACAGTGGTTAAATTGACCAACACCACGCCAGCCGTGTAACACACCATGTTACACCCACCCCCTACGTCTTCATTTCCTTGGTTTTGAAAATTGCAAGATTTGTAAAACGATAAAAAATATTTTATTCTTTTGGCTATCAGTGTTAACAGAGACAGATAATAAATGACTAACGTCAACCAACTAGATAACGAATTAATAGTAGGTCGTAAGGAAATGGCTAACGCACTTGGCGTAAGTGTGAGTACATTCAAGCTATGGGAAAAAACATACAAGGACATTCCCTACGAACAGAAAGGCGTGAATAAACACAAACCTTACTTGTTTAAGGTGTCCGATGTGTTCGCATGGAAGTATGGTCGAGAAATGGACGACCTCCACGACCAGATAAAAGAGCTACAAGAATCACAAGAATTCAACGATGACGAAAGCAGGTCGCGCAAGCTGGCGGCTGAGTCAAAACTCAAAGAGCTTGAGCTAGCCAAAGAGCTTGAACAGCTAGCCAACATCGAGGACATCATGGGCGGGTTTGGGCAATGCCTTGGTAAAGTTAGAGCCGCCCTAATGTCACTGTCATCGCGCATTAGTGGCGAACTGGTTCATCAAGACCAGCAAGTTATCAATGAAATTTTAGATAACGAAGTCAGAGATATATTAGAGGAATTGAGCGAATATGAGAGCCAGTAGTCTTGAGTTTGACCCCCTTGTAACCAGTGACGTAGCTTGGCGAAAAATACACGAAGGCATTGAAGACGCTTGTCAGCGATACCTTAAACCACCCCCTAAATTAGACTTGGTTGAGTGGGCGGATACTTACCGTTATTTACCTGACAACTCGGCTGAGTCGGGGCGGTGGCGAACTAGCAGGGTTGAGGTGGCTAGAGAACCCATGTTGTCAATTACTCGCCCTGATGTTCAGGAAGTTACTATCATGTCATGCGTTCAACTTATGAAAGCATTGTGTGTGGACACCCCTATTTTAACAACGAATGGTTGGTCAACAATGGGTGGTTTATCTGTCGGTGACAATGTGTACGCCCCTGATGGTAAGTCATATCCTGTGGTGGGTAAGTCGGATACCAAAACCAATAATCAATGTTTTAACGTTGTGTTTTCAGATGGCTCAGTGATTAAGGCTGATGGTGGTCACAAATGGCAAGTTAATGACACAAATGATAATGTTAGAATACTAACAACCCTAGATATGATTCATGCTAAGCATGAGGTATTCAGTATACCAATTACAAAACCCATGTTAGTTTTATATCGTGAAATGAATGTAAAAACTGACGGTGAACCACGAAAAATTGTCGATATTGTTGAGGTTGAACCCACGCCAGTTCAATGTATTGCCATTGATTCGCCAGACCATTTGTACTTAGCAGGTCGAGAATTAATACCAACTCACAATACAGAATTGATGCTGAATGTAGCGATGTATTACATTCATCAAGAGCCGTCACCGATAATGTACATTGCCCCCAAACAAGCGATGGCTGAGGCATGGTCTAAAGAACGTCTGGTTAAATCTATCAACGCTACCCCTGTTCTCAAAGGTATCTTCAGCGACAACAGGCGGGGCGACCAAGGTAACACGATTCTACAGAAACAATTCGCTGGCGGTCAGGTGTCAATTGTATCAGCTCGTAACGCTGATGACCTTGCAATGAGGGCTGTACGGATAATGTTATTTGATGAATGTGATAAATACCCTTTGAATACAGGTGCTACCGAGGGTGGCGAAGGCGGTGAGGGCGACCCTATAGCAATAGCATGGGCGCGTTCAACCACCTATGGCAGAAGGGCGAAAAAGATTGTCGCTTGTTCACCCACGGTGCAAGGTCGCTCACGGATAGAACAGGAATACTTGAACTCAGACCAGCGCGTTTTTATTCAGCCTTGCCCTCATTGCAAGCATGAAAAAGAATTGAAGTGGGAAGATATACAAATTCCACGCGATGATAAGACAGGTGAGTTTTTCCCCGACCATGCGAAAATTGTGTGTTCTGAATGTGGCACAGCTTGGTTAGAGAAAGACAGAACATGGTCAATTAGAAATGGCTTCTGGAAAGCGACTAAGCCTAATGTCACCCGTCATCGCGGCTATAAGGTGTCAGCGCTGGCTAGCCCGTTTACCGAGATAGTTGTGCTAGCCAACGAGTTCGCGAAAGCCCAAGGCAACCCGCAAGCGTTGAAGACATTTTACAACACCCGACTAGCGGAGACATGGCGTGAAAAAGGTGATCAGCCTGACTGGAAACGCATGGAAGAAAACAAGCAGAACTACCCCATTGGTAAAGTACCCGCCAATGGTTTAATGCTCACGGCTGGCATTGATGTCCAGAAAGATTGTCTGTATTACTGGGTGGATGCTTGGAGCGAGCGAAGACAGACTTACACGGTTGATGCTGGTCGTATTGATGGTGACA
Organism: Gammaproteobacteria bacterium; assembly: GCA_024206355.1. Classification (GTDB taxonomy): domain Bacteria; phylum Pseudomonadota; class Gammaproteobacteria; order Enterobacterales. The sequence goes on from JAAGZM010000293.1 coordinate 13,327, forward strand.
TTACGCTAGACGAAACCAAAGAGCGTTTATACCACTTCTTAGATAAAAAATATGAGAATCATGTAGGTGTAATGATGCCACTAGAAATGGTGTGCATTGATTCTGGTTATAACAGTTCAGAAGTTTATCACTGTGTTAGGGAATATGGCGCTCACGCTAGGTTCAGGGCTGTCAAAGGCATGGACAGCATGAAGGTGGTTACAGGTGCGCCAAGTAAGGTTGATATTAAGCGTAACGGCAAGAAACGAATCAGCCGTGGTTTAAGTTTATACCCTGTCGGCTCGTCAGTAGCGAAAGAACAGTTATACCGCTGGTTTAATTTAGAACCACCAACGAGTGAGGTTATCAGCAAGGGCGGTCAGTATCCCACGGGCTATTGTTTCATCCCTGAATTCCCTGACGAATTCTTCAAGCAACTGTGTGCCGAGCAATTGACTAAAACCACCGATAAACGGGGCTTTGATGTCTATACATGGGAGAAGGTTCGCCCTGATAATCACTTTTTAGATTGCAAGGTTTATTCGTTGGCTGCGGCTGAAATGCTTGAGATTGATAGAATGACTGAAGCACATTGGGACAGTAGACGGAAGCAATTTGGATATAAAAGCTGGAAAAAGGAAGAAAAAGTGGTAAAGTCTATTGATAAAGTTAAAAAACCGCGTAAAAAGCGTAAAAAATCAGAATTTTGGGGTTAAATTATGGCTATTAAATACACTCAACAACAGTTAAGTGAGCTTAAAGAGGCTGCCGCTAGTGGTATTCTTAAAGTTCGTAAAGGCGATGATTGGGTTGAATACCAATCAATTAACCAGATGCGCGGTTTAATTGCTGACATGGAAGAGGCGCTAAAGGTGCAATCTCGACCTAAAGGCGCTCGAAAAGTTCAATTTTCAAGTGGTAGATAATGAATTCACTAGATAAATTACGGTCATGGTTTAGCCCCACCGCTGCGCTAGATATAGCACAGAAAAGGGCTGCTGTTGACACTATGTCAAGAGCTTATGAGGCATTAAGTCAGAGTCGTCGCAGTTCGGGCGGCTGGACTTCAATTAAAGCAGGTGCGAGCGCTGAAGCCAGTAAAGCTTACCTTGGTTTAGCTGAAGTCGGGCAGGAATTGTGCCGCAACAACCCGCTAGCCATTAAAATTAAACATTTAGTTGGTAATAATATCGTCGGTGATGGTATCAAGCCATCGCTGATTGGTTCTAACAAAAATACCAGTAAAGCCGCCAACGAAGCCTTGAAAACATGGGCTGAATCGACTCAATGTGACTTTAACGGCAAGTATAATTTCTATGGTTTACAGTGGTTAATTGCTGTCACGGTTGCTGAGTGTGGTGGTGCGTTTGTTATCAAGCGTTTTAATCGTGCATTGGCTGTTCCGTTGCAATTGCAGGTTATTGAGCAAACCCACCTTGACGACAGTAAACAATTGACCGCAGATAAAAGCGGTGACTATATTACAGATGGCATCGTGTTTAATCGCCACGGTCAGGTAAAAGGATACTGGTTGAAACCTAACACGAATCGCGTAGGCTTAATTGATGACCAGAGTGTTTACTTTGACGCTAGCGAGGTTCGCCACGTTTACGATAAAACCAGAAGTGATCAACACTTAGGGCTATCATGGTTTGCCCCGATAGCGAACACGTTGAAAGACCGTGGTGAATTCAAAGATGCTAAGTTAGTTCAGCAAAAAGTTGCTGCCTGTTTTGCGGCTATCATTACTGGCGCTAAAGATGGTGACAACGTTGGTTATGACGACGAAGACGACGAGCGTATCACGCATGTAGAACCAGCAATGGTGCAGTACATGAATGAAGATGCTGACGTTAAGACGATTAACCCACCTAAAGCCGATAACTCGACAGAATTTGAAACCACAATTGACCGCGATATAGCCGCTGGTGCTGGTTTTACTTATGAGCAGTTAACAGGCGATTACAGTAAAGTTAATTTTGCCTCTGGTCGCATGGGTAGAAGCGAATTCTATAACCAGCTCGACCACTGGCAACAACATGTATTTAAACCCGATTTAGACGTTGTTATTTCCGATTGGTGGTGTGGCATGTATCGCATGAACACAGGCGCTTTGAATTGTCGCACAGAATGGACTTACCCTGTTCGCGCCAGTGTCAACCCGAAAGAAGAACTAGAAGTAACTAACATGAAAGTCAGAAATGGCTATCTGTCACGTTCTCAGGCTGCTAAATTATACGGTGGTGATTGGACTCATACCAACGACCAGTGGCGATTGGATGATGAACCAATGAAAGAAAACGCGTTTGACAACGACCCACGCTTATTCAGCTTAGCGGGTAATCAGTTAAACGCGGATGACGCGGCTAGTGCAAACCGTGAAGGTGTTAAACCAGCGACCGATGATAAGAAGGATGAAGAGAGTGAGAATTCTTAAATTCCTCTGGTTAATATCTGCCTACACGTTTGCGTTATATTTACTAGCGCAACACTGGGTAGTTATTGTATTTTTACTAGTTACGCTGATTGGTTTAATTCGTAAAGAGCGGTATTCAATGGCTGTCTGGTATCAGATAGATGAACTAGCAGCCGCAGTTTTCCACTTTGAACAGCATAGAACAATTAGCGGTATTGTAGGTGAAATGGCGCACTACGAGCGTTTAGGCTATGGTTACTTGGAATTATTGGTTAATGCCTTGTTTAACGATGATTTACACTGTTACAATCAGTACATTAAAGAAATGAAAATACTTAAATTCAGGGAAACATTGTAATGCTGCAAGATATTATCGAAGAATTGGCAAAACCAGAATACAGCGAATTAAGTGATGCTGAAGCATTAGCTTTAATTAAAAGCAGTCCTGAAGTTATTCAAGGTGCTGCCCAAGCGGGTGATGTATTAGGTTATTTAGCGGCAGAAGGCTTGCTAATAGGTATCAAAGAGATTGCGGCTAATAGTGCACACCCTTTGCAAAACGCTTGTGAAGCTATAATGATTACGTTGATTGGTCGAACTCAATTTGACTTACCTAAACCAAGCGTTAAAGCCATGTTACAGTTATTTGTGACACTCAATGTGATTAGTAGTGATCATTATGATGGGATTATGGAAATAGGTCAAACACCTAAGTTTCAACACTGCACCCTGAGACTAGTTAGGCAAGTGCGAGGTAAAACAAATACTCAAGTTGTCACTGGTTGGACTGGTCGCGGTGCAATTAAAGTGACTGTTGATGGTGAACTGTTTGAACCAATAACCCCAACGTGTGTTAAGTACAACGCCACCTTTCCGAAAATGCCACTAGGTCGGGTTGGTCAAAAATCAGGTGATGACGGTGTTTACATCATAGACCTTGAAAACTTGCGACCTAAGCAACCTATGGACATTGAAATTGAGCTGGGAGCGCCAAACACTTTTACAGTTGAGTTGATTTAGATATGGCTTGGGCTTTGCAGTTTAATGGAGTGGATGAAAGTGTAAATATCCCTTGCGCCACGGGTTCGGCAACAATAAGCATTAAGCTCGCTGCTGATATTCCAGCATGGGGCGGCTCAGATGAATTCTTATTTGATGGTAGAGCAGGCACAAGCACTTATTATTTAAGGCGCAGCGGATCTGCGCTAAGACTTGGTATTTCAAACTACAAAATAAACAATATCAGCGTGACAGCGGACGCTATTTTTAATGCGGTCGCTGGTGATGTTATATCTTTTACGGTAA
>JAAGZM010000294.1 GCA_024206355.1 Gammaproteobacteria bacterium
TTTTAATATAAATAGTAAAGTGTAGTAGCAATCAACTAGTAGTAATAATCCAACTTAATGGTAAAGGACTGGCAAATGAAAAGACGAGCTGGATTTAACCGACTTCCCCCCCTGTCTGCACTCCGCGGTTTTGAGTCTGCAGCAAGATTGAATAGTTTTTCTAAAGCATCAGAAGAGCTCTTTATGACACAGTCAGCCATTAGTCATCAGGTTAAATTACTTGAAGAATATTTTGGTCAGCCACTTTTTAAAAGAGTGAACCGCACCGTTGAGGTAACGGATGCAGGTATCGATTTTTTAAAGACTACTCAGCTTGTGCTGAGTCAACTTCAAAAGGGTACTATTCGGCTGGAGTTTTTTAATAAGCCAGGCCTTGTGGTGTTAACAACCTCACCATCAATTGCTAATAAGTGGTTAATGAAAAGGTTACCAACCTTTAAGAATAGCAATCCTGATCTAGATGTCTGGTTATATACAAAATATGCTCAGGAAGAATTAGAAAATGCAGAGATAGACTTGGCTATTTGGCATGGCTCGGGTGATTGGGCCGGTGTAGAAACGATTAAACTATTTGATGACGTTGTTACCCCACTTTATTCTCCAAAGTTACTGACAAATAATCAAAAAATTGAACAGCCAGAAGACTTAGTAAATTTTCCTCTCATTCATGTTGAACAAGTTGAGCGTCGTGAGGATTGGGCTGCCTGGTTTGCTCAAGAAGGGATACACGAATTAACTACGGCTGTTGGATACAACTTTAATGATTCAAGTTTAGCCATTGATTGTACAGCAGCGGGACAAGGCGTGGTTCTTGGAAGTGTCATACTTGCGCAGGACTTGATTGCTTCAGGAGATCTTATTCGCCCCTTTGAAAGTCAACTCGATACAGAATTTAGTTATTACCTCGTTTATCGTCCAGAAAAAATCAAGCATGAAAATATTGAACGTTTGCGTCAATGGATTTTATCAGAAGCTGGACTATAAAATTTTGTATCGTTTATGATTAAAAATTAGAAGGTCAACTCGCTTTCCTCTTTTGATTACTGGTGGCGTTGAAATGCCAGAAGGATTAACTAAGGGAACCTATATACGGCCAACAATTTTTGCTGATGTTACAAATGATATGACAATCGCGCAGGAAGAAATCTTTGGTCCTGTGTTATGCATGATACCGTTTAAAGATGAAGCTATGCGACTAGCCAACGATACGATTTTTGGATTATCATCAGGAGTGTGGGTTGCTGATGGTGATATAGGGCATGGTAAAATACTCGTTCGACGTCTTCGTGCCGGCTTATGCTATATCAATGGCGGAAACTTTAATTACGATGCTCCTTTCGCTGGCTTTAAGCAATCTGGTAATGGCCGAGAGTGAGGTGATGAAAGTTTGCATGAATTTATTGAAATTAAATCTATTCAGACGTGAGTTACTTGTTAATTCGTTCAATAGGTAATTAATTAAGTAATTTTAGATAATATTCTCTAACTAAAGCTATCCTTTGGTTAAGCTCATCATATTGGCTTTGATACAGCTTCTTTATATTCCCGGTTTCCCAATATTCTAACTCTTTGGCTGGTTCTAATTCTGAACCTGCTAATAAGTTCAGTCGCTCAAGCATTTTATTGATGCCAGTTTTCATCTGTCCTGTGCATGAGCTGCTGCCATTTTTATTCTCAATATAAATTGCACCAGTATGTGCAAGGGCGTAGTCTTGACCATAGCCTCTAAGAGCAAACCAACCACTTTCTTTAGTTGCTATTTGATGGGTTAAACTTAACGTCCCTCTTTCAATAGCTGAATTTGCCTTGGCAGTTTTTATCACATTGCCACAGTGAACTAATTCAAGTTTATCAATTTTATCATAGTCGGTATTTATTTGAATACTTCCTACTATAGAAAGCAGTTTTGATGATATTTTTAAAGTGCTACCCATTTCTTTTTCATTAATTTTAAATGTAATGATAGGAGCGTTACTAACAAATGTTTTGCCCTTTTTTAAATTCTTGAACCACTGCTGACTTAATGTATCTACTTCAGGATGCGTTGAAAAATCATTGTTAATTTTAACATAACTTCTTACGGCGCCCGGTTGATCAAAGTAGGGATAGTCAGAGCCAGCAGCTGGTGCTAATTTAAAGCCAAGATTAAGAAATTCATACCAGAGCTCTGTTCTGAGTCGAGTGGCTTGCATAACTTCTACAAAATCCACTAATCCAAAAGGTACATCAAGTGCTAACCCCCATGAGGCATTAAACTCCTCTGAACCAACATGAGCGTAGCCAGTAATGGCATTTTGCTGCTGGTAGCTTTCTAAGAATTTATGGTATTGGAAATAATTGTCCGTATCATGAATAATGCGATTAATATTCAGCGCTAAAGTATGACCTCTATGAGCCGTTCTTGGTCCTTCTACTCCTGGTATAATTGAATTTGATTGCTTGCTAAATTGACCTGACTCTCCCCATGCATATTGGGGGTAATGACTGCTGCCACTGTTGGTCATTTCTAGTAAGTTTGAGATATGTACATCTTCTGCTTTGAGTACAGATAATATCGATTCATTATCTTTTTCAGCACGACTCATATGAATATGAACATCTCCAGAATACCAACCTGCTTTGGGCAAATCTTTCCAACGTTGTAATTTTATTTCTAATGGTTGATTATCTTGTTGTTTACCATTAACAATAAATTCAAATTGCTTGATTCTGTATTCAGGCCCTTTGGTTACAACCATTGTGTATTTGCCCTTTGGCAGAGTTGTCTGATAGCTTTCACTGACATAAAAAAAGTAACGGTTAGAAATTGGCCAAAATTGATAAGGTGGATAAAAGTTTCTTAAGTTTAGTTCTTTAATTTCTCGCTCATAATATTTTACTAATAAAGCATTTTCTCCAATAGGAGCTGATGATCCCTGTTCATTATAAAGGCCAACACGAACAGCTGTTGGTTTGTCTGTTTGTTCATCGATAAACTTGAAATTAAATGTAAACTGTTCAGCTCTTGAAACTGTTTTATGGCTTCGAATAACCTTCAAATCACAAAGTGTAAGAGTGGTATTGGTATCTGCAGACAATTCAGCTTCAGGCAACATAGTTTCTAACGTTGTAAGTGCTAGATCGGTTCCTGAGATGCCTCTATTTACAAATCTAGCTCGGTCTAGTTTGATTTGTACCGTTGATAATCTTGTTGCCGAGGCAGATATTTTAATTTCTTGATTAGCCGCAGCATTACTATGTTGATCAAATCCTATATATATAGAGGGTGTTTGTAATGTATCAATGAGCAGTTCAATAGTGACAGTTTCATCAATGTCAAAAGCAAACTCATCATCAATATCAAAAGCGATGAAATTTGCTTTTATACATGAATAAGTTTTCTTGTCATTATCGATAATTGAAACAGAATCAGCGGCTTGTCTATGAGCAAATGAAAAGATACCAAAAGTTTCGGGATAGCCAGCTGTTATGACGCGACTCACATTATCGACTTGCCAGTTGAGTGTCTGAACACCTCTTGGATTATCTGTAATTTTGACATGCTGATGAGCTGTTTCATGACCATGAATCGATAAGGTAAAAGTAATCAATAAAACTAGAAAAGCTTGAAGACTAATCATCTGTCTAACCAGCTTCTCTATACGGGAACATGATTTCATCTTAACTAGATACTTTCAATATAGCTTTCAGCAGTACATTGGCTCCTGCAGCTAAATCTTCTGGCTTTGCATTTTCAGCTTCATTATGAGAAAGGCCATTTTCACAAGGAACAAAAATCATACTGGTCGGTGCTTTCTCAGCGACATAGAGTGAGTCATGGCCTGCGCCACTGACAATATCCATATTGCTATAATTCAACTCTTCAGCACTTTGTCTTACTGCATCAATACATAAGTCATCAAAGGTGGTGACTTCCATACGCCAGTTTTCTTTGATTGAGTAATCAACGTTTTTAGTCGCACAAATTTCTTTAATACTATTTCGAAGAATACTATCCATTCGTTCAACTACTTCAGCATTAGGATGTCGCAAGTCGATGAGTATTTTTATCGATTCTGGTACGGTATTCGGAGAGCCTGGATGAGTTGTTATATCACCAATCGTTGCTCGACCCCATGGACCGTTTTCCCTCGCAAGATCAAAACAGGTTTGTAATATAGGTATCATGGCTTGGACGGGATCCTGCCTATCTTCCATAGGTGTAGGGCCAGCATGACAAGGAATACCTGTTAAACTGAGCTCATACCATCTTAGACCTTGTATTCCGGTAACAATACCTATTTGTTTATTTGATTTCTCTAGAATAGGTCCTTGTTCTATATGAACTTCAAATGCCGCCTTTATAGGTCGAGGGGTTGCTGGTAAAGATCCTTTATAACCAATTTTAGTCAGTTCATGACTGACGCTTAGCCCATCTCTATCTCTTGTTTTATAGATTTCATCTAATGAGAAACAGCCATTCCAAACACCTGATCCCATACAGGCGGGTGAGAATCTAGAACCTTCTTCATTTGTCCATGCAACTACTTCAATAGGATGTGTTGTTTGAATGTTATTATCTTCAAGTACTCTGAGTACTTCTAGGCCTGCAAGCACGCCAAATACGCCATCGAATTTACCACCCGTGGGTTGTGTATCGAGATGACTTCCCGTTATGACCGCAGGTAGCTCTGGATTAGTTCCTTCGCGTCTTGCAAAGATATTGCCAATTTCATCGATGAGAATTTCACAACCTATTGCTTTGCAATCACTGACAAAAAGATCGCGCCCTTTTTTATCGACATTGGTAAGCGCCTGTCGATTACAGCCTCCTTTAGCCGTAGCACCTATTTTTGCCATAGTCATTAGAGAGTCCCAAAGACGTTGTTGATTTATTCTTAAGGGTAAGTTTGTGGTCATAATATTATATTTATTTAATAACTGGGTTGATCATTGGTATGGCAGTGGGCGCCACCACCTGCCTCCCAAGATGCAAGCATTTCAATTATATGAATTTCTCTTGTTGGAAAATACGATTGTATTCTTATTTTTGCAGCGGCATCGGTTACCTGATTATCAAAGCCAACAGCAATAACAAATCCATTGCCAACAATCCAATTCATATAATCTATATCGAAACTTCTGCCATTGTAACTGGCTATGCCTTCAAGAGGTTCTCGTATAACCAAAAAGCCGGCAGCAGCAATAGTGGCTGCTGCATCGTTATAAACTTTATCGTCTTTACCATCACCTGGTCGACATTTAGAATTCAAAGTACATTCAGGGACTACTACAGTAGCAGCATCTATGAATCTTGCAATGCCATCAATATGTCCTTTTGTTAAATCTCCTTCGGGTACGCCTTCGATCATCACCACTTTGGTGACACCGAAATAAGTTTCTAGATCAGCGATTGCTTGAGTCTTGGTGTAATTTGCATTTCTATTGGGATCACCTAACGTTGACCAGTTAAGGATAACCGTATCGTCACCATTGAATTCTAGGTTACCGCGTTCATGAACAATATCGATATTGTCTATTGGCATATTTAGGTATTCGCTTACAGCGATAGGAACTACATTGTCTTGGTTGTAAAGTACGTCATTTCCAAAACTACCACCCCAAGCATCGAATTCCCAGTTCTGAATACGCATTTCGCCATCTTGCACGACATAAATCGGTCCATTATCTCTCATCCATGCATTGTCATTGCCAATTGCATGCCAAGTGATATTACTGTGATCAGGATCTCCACCAGCTTGGCTAATTGCAAGACGTGCGTCTTCTTTTATCACGTTAGAGTCGTATAAGATATGAAGTTTTTCATACTGGATGATTACAGTCGCCATTTTTGCAAATGACGGTTCATACACTTTTTCGAAGGCGCCTGGCCACTGTAACCAGATCGCTTCTTGAGTTTCCCATTCTGCAGGTACGCGAATTATTGATTTTGGTGTAGCTAATACTGGCTCAGATGCTGTAGGCATACTACCACTACCACCACATCCGCCCATCAGTAGAAACAAGTGAAGTATCGATAATGTCAGTATCGATTGTAAAATTATCTTAAAAAATGAAAAGTGAAATTTATACATAAATAGGCTCTATTAATTTATCCTATCTAAGGATAAAGCTTTTAGCCATACAAGATAAAACTAAATATATTGATTAAAATGATTAGTAAAATTTATCAATCATTAAGTAATAGACTTTGATTTTAGTGTTATATTTAGGCCTCGGAATCAAAATTCGCTGCGAATTCACAGCACTTTCCGGTCAAAGCAAGTGCTTAGATAGCTAACGTCGTGACATGATTTGTTGAGTAATTTTAAAGGCCTGTTTTTACAGGCCTTTTTTGTAAACTGAAAATTTAGATTAATTTGTTCACAACCGATATAAGTTTTTCAGGTTGGAATGGTTTAACAATCCAGCCAGTAACACCAGCTGCTTTACCTTCCATTTTTTTGTTCCCATCAGACTCAGTTGTTAACATTAAAATAGGAGTAAACTTATAAGCCGGTAGCTTTCTTAATTCTTTTGCTAATTCAAAACCGTTCATGACTGGCATATTCACGTCTGTAAGTACCAGATTGAAACTGTCAGTCTTTGCGGCATTTAGTCCAGCGCCACCATCTGCAGCTTCAACGACTTCATGTCCTGCAACTTGAATCGCAAATTTCACCATTTGTCTCATTGATGTAGAATCATCAACCACGAGTATTTTTGCCATAATTCTCTCTTCAAAAATTGTTTTAAAGGATTATTTGTAGATATTGTAGCAGATGTCTCAAAAATTTATATCGTATTACACTGGAAGTTTTTGAAATTATGACTAAAATTGATATACAACGTGTTTTATTACACAATTAAAGCTATTTTTTTGTTAATGAATAATTCTATAAACGGGTTCTATTATTAATATTAAATACCCTAGACGTCAAATTCGAACAATTATCATCCTATCAATCATTGGCTGGATGTTTCTTGCGGATAATAGTTTTTCAAAAACAGTTGTCAATAAACCTAAATTAAAATCGGCTTATAGAATTAATCTACTTATCAATTTTCATTCCACTAAAGATGTTGCTCTAGAAATGAGTTCTTTACTCCTTGAGCTGGCAGAAATCATTGTCAAGAAAGCACCTTTGGAAATTGGTGATGGCCATGACTAATTTCAAAA
>JAAGZM010000295.1 GCA_024206355.1 Gammaproteobacteria bacterium
GTGGTCAGCCATGTCCATGGAAGAAATTGCCAGCATTGAACAGGGTATGGATATAAATGGAACATTAAAGGCTTCAGATATGGGAGTCAATTTGTGTTTTCAGGGGATCCCAGAATTTTCTCAAATTCCTATGGGTACAATGATAAAGTTTCCATCTGGAGCAGTGTTAAAGGTTGAAGAGTATAATCCTCCTTGTAAAGAAATGGGTGTTAAGCTAGCCTCAATTTACAATACTAACTCAGGTAAAAAGATCAAAAATGCTGATTTTTCTCGTCATGCTAAGTTTTGTCGAGGGCTTGTGGGTGTAGTTGAAGTTGCTGGCACTATAAACGCAGGAGATGAAGTTATTGTTGAATTTCATAAACTCCCCAAATGGTTAGCTCGATTGACAAAAAACTAATGCCAATACTCTATAACAAAAAAACCAGTAACATTTTCATGTTACTGGTTTTTTTGTGACCTAAAAACGGGGATTCAGATCACCTCACAACTCTGTTTTATTCCCAGTTCATACCCATTCTAATACCAAATGTACGTGGCTTCCATACTGCCCAATGAGTTGCTGGGTAGCTTGCTCCACCGTCGTAGCTACTGTCAAAGTTACGCTCATCAGTTAAATTGTCTACATAGGCTTCAACATACCAGTTTGCATCAGGTTCATAACCTATTCGTGCAGACCAAGTCTGAGATGCTGGAACCCTCCAGACGTCGTCAAATGTAAATCCACCATCGCGTGCATCTTCCCAATAAGTTTCTATGCTTGTTGTAATAGAACTGCCATTGCTAAGTGGGAAACTACCGTCTAGTACTAGGGCGCCACTATTTTCTGGAGTCCAGGGGATCTTGTTACCTTCACAGCCACCCTCTACACCGCCACAGTCACCTGCATCAACACCAAATACCTTAGAATCTATGATGTTAAAATTCAGCATCAGAGTAAAGTATTCACCCAAGGCTGTATTGGTAGAAGCTTCTATTCCATTAGCTTCATTATTACCCAAATTAGAGATAACTGTTTGACCGCCTTCTAATCGTCTACTGATTTGCAAACCTCTATAATCGTAGCTGTAAAAGGTAAAACGAACATCTGTATCATCAAACCAGGTGTCCTTGTAACCAAGTTCATAAGACTCAACAAATTCAGGGTCAAAGCTTACACTCTGAGCATTAGCGTTAGTTAGATCATAAACACTATCTAGTTCTGCACCATCTCTACCTTCAAAATCATGCGAATCGAAACCACCTGATTTGTAGCCTTCAGTATAACTGGCATAGAGCATCATATCGTCAGTGGCTTGCCATCTAGCCAGATATTTATAAGAGGTATCAGACCAGCTTTTACTTGTACTAATTTGTTCAGCTGTTGTACCACCAATATTCCAGTTTGCTGGCATCGAGTAACCATTGGTAAATTGGATATTTTTATATGTTTTGTCATCCTGTGTATGGCGTACACCAAATTCAAGATTGATAGTGTCAGTAAGTTGATAATCCAAATTTAGATAAGTTGCCCAACCACTGTATTCACCATTAGCATGACTGTATTCATGGACCAGATCAGAGTCTGGATTATTGAGAATGTTAGGATAATAAGATTCTGCTAAATAGGTACTTCCATAGTAATCATTGAAGTTATCATGAAAGTTTTGGCATGTATCAGTATTAGTTCTATCTAATCCATAATAAGCGCTATAGTAATCACACATCCATTGATCACTCATCATGTTGAGGGTGTGATTTCTTAGATCTTCATTATACAATGAAGCACCGGCATACCATGAAAGTGGTCCATCACCATTAGAATTCAAACGAATTTCCAACTGAGAATATTGACCTTCTTGATCTACTGCCCAGGAGCCATTGTAAGCAGGAGCAGGAGAGGGCAGCCATTGCTCAGCATACAGATAATTGTGATCTTTATAACCTGCATTAATTGTCAAATCTGCAAAATCAAATTCTTTTTCAAGTTTTAGTTGTAGGTTAAGTACTTCCGCTTCATCTCGTAATCCCCAATGTGAATTTGTATCAATATTCAGTTCATCACCACGGTTACCATCCCAGATAGCGTCATAGCCCTCCCAAAGTTCACCTTTTTCGATAAATCGATACAGTCCAGCTGGATATGTTCGGTCTTCATACTCAGCCATAGTAGTTATTTTAAGATCATCTTTAGCATAGGTCGTTGACCAACGAATTGCTTTTACATCAGTATCTGATGGTTGATCATCTGGATTAATGTTGGTCATATGAGAATCTTCGTCATGAGATACAATTGCAAATCGCATGGCTATATTTTCATTAATAGGAAAGTTTACTGTGGCATTGAGTTTGAATAGGTTATTTTCACCGATATCTATGTCAACGCTAGATTCATAGTAATCAAGCTCTGCTTGACGAGTGTGAACGCTGATTGCACCGCCAATAGCATTACGACCAAACAGGAAGCCCTGTGGACCATTTACTATTTCAGCCCGATCCATATCAAATAATGTACTAATTGCTGATCCAGATCTTCCTTCATATTGATCATTTTTAAAAAAACCAAGAGATGGATCTCCACCTGAACCATAGTCTTCGGTTCTAACTCCACGAACGTTGATAGAATCAAGAAAACTGTTTTGGCTGCCGCCATTAACTCCAGGTGAATAATTAACGAGATCCATGACATCGACAAGATGTACTTCTTCAATAAATTCTCCTGTTAAGGCTGTAACCGCCAATGGGACAGTTTGCAGTGATTCAGCAGTTTTCGTTGCTGTAACGATTATTACTTCAGATCCATCTTTATCTTCCGCAGCATATACAGGTGCCGATACAACGGTTGCAAAAAGAGCTGCAGATACAGCTTCAGCTAGATAACTTCTTCGAACGATTTTCTTGGAAGTGCTGTGTTCTTTTAAAGTTCCATAAGTCATTTGATTCCCCAGATTGATTAATTTTTAGATGTAATAATTACAATACATATTTAGTCATGTACTGTAAGGATTCATTTTATCTGCTAATTTTTTTTAAATTTTAGGTTTTACAAATTTAGCTAATCAGTTAGGTATTTGAAATACCCCTATTGTGTAGGTGTAAATATAAGGACCATATAATCTATTATCGGTCACTAGTCAGAATATTTTTCTACCTCTAAATCGTGTTTTTTCAGGATCTCAAGCATTGGTTGTAATTGCTTTTCGTATTTGAGCCAACGATCAATAGAACGGGTATGGGCTGGTTCTCTTACCTGTACTGTACTGGCTGTAGCTACTGCAGTTTTTTGCTTGTGAAAATTAAGACATTCATCTTGCCAAGGAAGCTCAAGATAGTCGATTAATGCCCGGGCATTAGTTTCTATATCAGACACTGTTTCTTCATAACTGATATCAAAGAATCGTCCTGGAAAACGTTCTCTCCAGATCTGCATAAGATTTCTGTATCTTACATGATGTCTAGCCATTTCCTGTTGGTCATAGGAATGTAAGTAAGCGTCGGCAAATAACTGTTTGTAACTTGAAAAACAAGAATCCATCGGGTTTCTAACCAGATGAACAATTTTTGCATTAGGCAATGCCTTTAGAATAATTGGTAAATTCAGGTAGTTTGTTGGTAATTTATCAACAAATTTTTCTGCACTACCACGCATTCTACCTGTGGTTTGAATATACTTTGTAGCTAATAATCGACCGTCCAAATCTTTTACTGATGCATAAATCTCTGGAGAAAAACGTTGATCGGTACCAACATTACCCAATCTACGCATAGTAAGGGGGAACTGTTGCAATTCACCTGCAGAGTGCACATCAGAATGGCTAGTTATAATTCTCTCAATCAGAGTTGTGCCTGAGCGAGGCTGACCTAATACAAATATAGGTGATGCTTCTGCAATGCCAGGACCACTGTTCGCTAACCATTGCTCTGTAAAATGTTCAGTCAAGTACTCAAAAGTTTTGATTTCATTGACTTCATCATAGTTATTACTTGACCTGGCAGCTCTGGCGCCTTTAGAAAAAGCGTCAAAAGCTTCACTCCAGCGTTGCTGATCTTCATATTCTTTGCCGATAGCATAATAATAAAATGCTTGGCCCTTTTGATTATTTTGATTTTTTTTGCATAGTTTTTTCATTTTCTCTAGATGCTTGTTATCTTTAGCTCTAATAGACTGTGAGAGTGACCAATGTATTTGTGGTGAGTCAGGTCGCTTTTTAATAATGTTCTTAAACAGAGCTTCAGATGTTTCAGTATCACCATGATTTACTAGATTGTTTGCAAGGTTACTCATATATTCTATATTTTCAGGATCAATGGTATAAGCTCTGCCAAAAGCTGACTTGGCGAGACTGTGTTCACCCATCATAGAGAAAGTGGTTCCTATCAAGGTTAATACTGTTGGATCATCAGTGCGAATTCTACGGACTTCCTGCAAAGCATGATCGGAAAGATTTACCTTACCGTTTTTCATATAGAGGTAGGCTAATTGCGCCCAAGCTGCAACATGATCATTATCCAGTTTGACAACAGATTGGAAAGCACTGAAAGCAATATTGTTATTTTTTGTCTCCAATCCAACAAGTCCTACAAGAAAATGTGCAGGTACCAGATCTGGTTGTAGTTGTAAAAGTTCCTGGCAGCACTGTCCAGCAACATTAAAGTTTCTTTGACTGTAAGCAGTTGAACCTTTTTTTAATAATTCTTGTAATTGTTTTCTATTTT
This sequence comes from Gammaproteobacteria bacterium, assembly GCA_024206355.1. Lineage (GTDB taxonomy): Bacteria > Pseudomonadota > Gammaproteobacteria > Enterobacterales. The sequence goes on from JAAGZM010000295.1 coordinate 4,696, forward strand.
CAGCAGAGGGGGTATTGTTCATGGGATGTTCCATTCAATCTAGTTATTAATAATAATCTCAGTTTGTTCCCAATGTTACAAGCCTAATCATACTTGCTGATACCCCCATTTGGGGTATTAAAAGTTCTATGCATTTGTTTAGACTGTATTTTTCGTAAAATCTGTACTAATGTGAACCAATTATTTAGCATCTAAGGTAAAACATATATAAATCTTATGGATATTTACTCAACCAGCATACTGATCAGCATCCTTATCTACCTTATTGTAGGTAATTATGCAGGACGCAAAGTCAAACATCTTGAGGATTACTTTGTAGTAGGGCGACAGGCACCTACTTTATTAATCGTCGGTACCTTGGTGGCTAGTGTCCTCAGTACTAATGCATTTTTGGGCGAAACAGGCTTTTCTTATGATACTCAAGGCGGCGCATATATTTTATGGCCGGCTATTTGGGTAGCTGGCTATATTTACGGTGGAATTTACTTTGGACGATATCTTCGTCGTAGTCGCTCCTTAACTGTAGCTGAATTTTTTGGCCATCGATTTAACAGCAAGTCTGTTCAACAGGCAGCTGGGGTTACTATCGTTCTTGGTATTGGTGGCTATCTTCTAGCAGTTACTCAGGGTACTGCCGTTATTTTGTCACAACTTACTCCGCTAAGTTATAACCAAGGGCTGTTTGTTTCTTGGCTTAGTTATACGATGTTTACACTTTACTCAGGTTCTAGGGGAGTGGTACTTACCGATACCTTAATGTTTCTATTGTTTACCGTTATGACCTTCGTTGCTTTGTACTATATTGTCGATGTACACGGAGGATGGTTATCTGCGATGGATGGACTCACTAAACTTGAGAGTAAACCTGAGTTGATGACATGGCATGGTGTTGTTGGTGAAGGTACAGAATGGGAAACACCTACGGACTATCTGATTTGGTCAATTATTACCGGTATCGCATGGAGCTTGGTGGCGGCTGTTAGTCCTTGGCAATCAAGTCGTTACCTTATGGCGAAATCTGAGCATGTGGTGATCCGCTCTGCTTGTATTGCAGCAATAATTGTTGCTGTTAGTAATCTAGCCTTATTTGCGGCGGCTACCGTCGTAAATCTTAGTAAAGATGATATTTCCCCACCTGAAGAAACGATGATTTGGGCAGCAATGAATATGATGCCTTCTCTAATGGGAGCAATGCTGCTTGCCGGTGTGATGGCTGCCGCACTGTCATCAGCAACAACATTCTTATCACTGGTCGGCTTTAGTGTCAGCAATGATATTGTTCCTGACCATAAGGGCGATGATCAGTCGTTATTACTTTTTAGTCGAAAAATTATGTTGCTTGTAGGGATCGTTGCATTACTGGTGAGCTTTTTCATGCCTCCGCAACTATTTTGGCTGACCTATTACGTAGGAACCGTATTTGCATCTTCATGGGGCCCCGTTGCATTTATGAGTGTTTGGAGCGATACCATAACGGCAAAGGGAGCATTTTGGGGAATTATTAGCGGTTTTGCTGGTAATGTTATTTTACGATTCGCTGATTCCTTTGGGTTTGTCGATTTACCTTCATATTTAAATCCGATCTTAGTAGGCGGATTACTTAGCTTAGTCGTGGTTATCTGGGTATCTAAACTGGGCAAAGTAACGGACACAGAACGTCAGCGTAGACTCGAATTACACCATACTCCTTCAGAAGAAATTGATTCTAAACAAACCAAACGAACTCAGTGGGCTGCCATAGCTATAGCGATATTTGGAATAGCTGTCACCGTCATTCAGCTTATTTACTACGTATATCCATATCAGTTGGCAACTGGTACATTGACAGTTGGGCAAGGAATTGACTGGTTTACTGCAGAAGCTTTATTAGCATTAGGTTGGGCAGGTATTTTTGTACCTTGGGCTATTGTCTCTTATAGAATAATTGGACGATCTTATAACGGGCTTCAAACAAGTCATTAAGTGATTTTTCCTTGCGGATACGCGCGCTAGAATAATTGTTTTTTTACTTATACGATGCCTTCCTGTTGACTATAGATAGTTGGCATTAAAAAATTGCTTTGGATAAAACAATGGAAAACAATCAATTCGACGCCATCATTATTGGTGCAGGACATAACGGTCTAACGACTGCTAATTACTTAGCAATGGGTGGTTTAAAAGTCTGTGTCTTAGAGCAAAGACACATCGTTGGTGGCGCAGCTGTCAGTGAAGAGTTTCATCCTGGCTATCGTAATTCAATCGCTTCTTATGTGGTGAGCCTTCTACGCCCAGAAGTTATTAATGATTTAGAATTGAAAAAATATGGTTATGAAACCATCGCCCTTGATAATGCTTTTTATCCGGATCTAAAAGGTGATTATTTATTAATTAGCAATGATGATGATGAAAACCGTCGTCAATTTGCAAAATTTTCTGAGACTGATTTCGATTCTTATGAAGAACTCCATGAGATTATTGACAAGGTAGGCAATATCGTTGCTAAGCAATGGTTAAAAGCGCCTCCAAAATTGGCGGAAAATGGAGTTGGAGATTTACTGAGTGCACTAAAGCTTGGTATGGATTTTTATAAACTTGATGCTGATACACGTTATCGCATGATGCAACTGTTTATAGGCGCACCTGAAACACTGATTGAACGTTGGTTTGAATCAGACAAAATTAAAGCAGTCATGGCTCAGCACTGTATTCCTGCAAACTACACTTCGTTATATCAACCCGGTTCATCGATGGCAATGCTTCATCATGCAGTAGGTGGAATCGATGGTGTTAAAGGTGCTTGGGGTTTAGTAAAAGGTGGAATGGGCGGTATCACCCAAGCTATGGCTAAGTCGGCAGAAGCTAAAGGTGTTGTGATTAAAACTGAAGCTTGTGTAGATAAAATATTAGTTGAAAACAATCATGTTCAAGGCGTTAGATTAACAGATGGTACAACTTATACAGCAAAAGTCATTGCTGCAAACACAGAGCCTAAAAGAACCCTTCTGGAATATGTTGGGGAAGATAAATTACCGAAAAGTTTTGCAAAAGATATCAGTGTTATTCGACAAGAATCTGCTTCATTAAGAATGAACTTGGCACTTAATGGATTACCTCAGTTTGCCTGCTTACCGGGAGAGGGAATTGGCCCTCAGCATAAGAGTACTATTTCAATTATTGAAAACAAAGAACATGTTGAACAAGCTTATCGTTCAGCTCGTTCTGGTATCCCTGCTGATCCACCATTAATCGAAGCACTTATTCCAAGTACTGTCGATGATTCATTAGCAGCTCCTGGCCATCATGTGATGAGCTTATTATGTAAATATATGCCCTATGATTTAGCTGATGGAAAAAATTGGGATGATGAAAAAGAGCAAGTTATCGAAAATGTTATAGATTACCTAACAAAATACATTCCAAACTTACGCGAGATATTAGTGTCGGTTCAGTGTCTGACTCCGCTCGATCTTGAGAGAATGTTTGGTTTACCTCGTGGTGATATTTGCCACGGCCGATTAGAACCAGATCAATTATTTAGTATGAGGCCGCAACCTGAAGCTGCTCAATATGCAACGCCAATTAATGGCTTATATTTATGTGGCTCAGGTTCACACCCAGGCGGTGGCGTAACCGGTGCTCCCGGGCACAATGCTGCAAAACGTATTTTAAAAGATTTATAAACAACAAAAGAGAGAATAACCAATGGCAATTAAGCAAGTAAAAGACGTAGCGAATGTTCCTTCTTCTGAACTAGATGATTGGGGACCTGTACCAGAACCAGTTTCTGAACAAGTGTCCCAGTTACGAGGGATCATTATTAATGAAAACCCTGATGGTTCTGAAGCTGGCATTTGGGAATGTACTCCCGGAACATGGACCCGATTGGTGATGGATGCAGAAATCAGCTCCTTCGTAAAAGGCCATGCTTTGTTTCATCCTGAAGACGGTGAAACGATTGATATCAAAGCCGGTGATACTGTGTATTTTGATAACAACAGCAGAGGCACTTGGGAAGTACTTGAAACCGTCAGAAAAGCTTATTTAACGTATAAGCGTGATTAACATTTAACTTACAATAATTTTCCTATATCCAAGAACAATTATTTAATATTAATGAGATACAAATAATGATCCTAGAATCCTCAGTTGACCGGCTCTGACTTATGGTTATTTATTTCAAAACAGCAACTTACAGAAGGATTAGTATTCACCCATTGAGTGAGTTTGCCTACACATTTGATTGCACGTTTTTTAGACTTATTGA
>JAAGZM010000296.1 GCA_024206355.1 Gammaproteobacteria bacterium
AGATTGATTTTCTGGTTGCAAATACCAAATCATCATTTCCATGGTTGAGCAAAACTTTCTCATTTGCTCTGTTCGCGTTTCAAAGGCCTGACCCTTAGGTCCTGGAAATCTAGAGATCACCATTCCACATACATGGCACTCATCCCCTGACTCAAAAGCTTGGGGATCAATAATTATATTTTTAGGATCTTCTGAATTACAGCCTAGCAATACCAAACTTAAAAATAATACTGAGACTAGCTTATTAAAAGCCATTTAATTCACCTTTTGTTTTCATTTTTGAAGAAGATATATAATTCTAAATTCAATGATTATATTGGTCGTTTTACAAATCGATAATAGGCTAAGGATAAAGGTACTACTATCCACACCGTCATACTTCCTACAAGCCCTGTTAAAGAAAAGATATCTTCTGAGGCAATACTGAGTAACCCTGTTCCATTTGTTTCAAAAGTCGCTAGATTGATTAATCTAAAAATGTCTGTTGGATTTAACATTAATAAATAGGGAAAGAGCTCAGCTTGGATCTTACCTTCGGTAAACACTAAAATACCTAGCAAGCCCATATCGTAGATCAATACAAAGAAAAACCAGATAATTAACGCAAGCCCAGCAGCTTTTGATTTTTCTGCGACCCAGGTACTTACCAAATATGACAAACTTATAAAGGCCATGCCAAGCAGTATTGCAGAGATAATAAATATTCCAAATGAACTCAACAGATTACTTATATCAACATCTTCTGCAAACAGTGCAATACTTAAACTGGCACTACCAAAGCCTATAAATGTGGCAATGGATAAGATAGTAGAATGCCCTAAAAATTTACCTAATAATAATTCAGCCTTTGACAATGGATATGTTAGCAGTAACAACAAGGTTCCATCTTCATCCTCACCCACTATGGCATTGTATGATAGTAATAAAGCAATTAAGGGCAACAGAAATACATTCAAACTTGATAAGCTAATAATGGTGTTAGCAATGGAGCTAAACCCTATCGCCCCCACACTCGCTGAACCAAACCAAGAAATACCCCCTGCCATAATGACAAAAATAGAGGTAATGGCAATCAGCCAGCGATTTCTTAAACCGTCTTTTAACTCTTTCTCAGCTACTGCTAAAATGGCCCTCATGATAACACCTCAGATTTATCAGCAGTCTGCTCTTGTATCGTCGTTGGAAACTGTAAGAGCTGATGATCTTTCTCAATGTAATAGCGATAAATTTGTTCCAGTCCCGCATCATTGACATTCAAATCTTGCAGACCTTGCTGAGCCATGAGAATCTTCATCGCCTGTAATTTTTCCTCAGTGGGTAACTTTAATGTAAACTGACCGTCGCTTGATTGCTCGACCTTTCGACCCAGTTTCTTACCGATCTCTTCCATATCGAAACAACCCTTGAAGATAAGACTGGTTTCGAGAGGAGTTTTCTCTCTTAGCTCATTAACTGAACCAAAGGCCTTTAAATAACCTCTTGATAAGATTGCAGCTTTATCAATATGAGCCTCAAGCCCTGCTAAAATATGCGAGCAAAGAATAATTGAACAACCTTGAGAGCGTAAAGTATCGATGATGTTATAAAATTCTTGGGTTGCTATGGGATCAAGGCCAACAGTTGGTTCATCTAAAAGCAATAAGGAAGGCTGAGTTAAAAGAGCCTGGGCTAATCCTAGTCGTTGTTTCATTCCTTTGGAGTAGGTTTTAACTTTTCGTTGATGGGCATCCCATAACCCAACTTGCTTAATCAATTCTATGCAACGATTTTTAGAAACCTTCTTGAGTTTTGCAAAAAATCGTAAAACTTCCATACCTGATAATTGCTGATAAAAAGATACATTTTCTGGTAAAAAGCCTAACTGATATCGATGGTGGTTAAACTCGGATAAAAAGGGTGTTTGACCAAATACTTTTATCTCACCACTGGTTGGTTTCAATAACCCCAAAATCATTTTCATAGTGGTAGTTTTACCGGCACCATTGTGTCCGAATAGTCCCAACACTTCACCTTTTTCTAAATGCAGATCAATACCATTGAGGACCTTTAGTTCTGCAAAAGATTTTTTTATATTGTTTAGCTCAATTACTTTCATAAGCTACTCCTAAATTTTTCTTTGCTGACTTTTTTAGAGGATATTGAAAAGGGTTTTTCATTAAAGGATAACTGTCTTTAATACCAGGTGATTTTAAAACCGGGAATTTTTTTTGCACCCACCGCAAGGTTTGCACTGCAGGACTATTGATCAAAACATTCGCAGTTGGATACTTCCAAAGTATTTTATCAATGCCATCATTTGGCTCAAAAGCTTCATCGCCGATACCATCAAAATTTCTATCCCAACCCTGATAATCACTCCAAAAATTACCCTGTCCCTCAAAGGACCATTCGACTTCACGATTAGCAACATATTTAACTTGTTGTTTATTTTTTACAAAGTAGTTACCGTAAATTTTATTATCTTCTGAACCCGCAGTCAGATGAATAGCGATATCACTTCTTGTTAAAAGATTATTTTTAACCGTATTAAAGTGGGCATTATAAATGAACAAAGCTCTTCCTTCTGCTCCCTTGATATAGCTTTCACCACCAGCTCCTTGTTGTTGATGAGTATCAACAATTTGATTTCCGCTCAAGGTTGAGTTAGTTATAAAATTCATTAATATACCGTAGTTCGTATCGTTCTCAGAACGATTATCTTCAACCGTCAAAAACTTAGATTGCATAAAGGCATATCCAGTTCTAGTGCGGCGGGTAACGTTTTTTTTTATTAGATTATTATAAGAATACATATAATGAATTCCGTAGCGGAGATCATGTAATTCATTATTAATTAATTGATTGTTATTGGATGTATCAATATAGATACCATCTCTGGTATGCCAAACTTCATTATATTCAACAAGAGCATTAGTCACATTAAATAAGTGGATGCCATTACCTCTGTCCTGAGAGCGTATTGTTAAATTGCCTTCAATTTTATTATTTATGATTAAGGCTCTCGGCGTGGAATCTATCCACATGCCAAAAGTGTCACCCTTCATATAATTATTCTTTATGGTAATATTTGCCGCAGTTTTTTCAACAAAAATTCCCGCATTCATAAGCGTAAGATCATCACCCCAGTTTATGATTTTGCAATTTTCTATAGTGACGTTTGCAGCTTTAATCGTCAGAGTATTTGATTGATGATTGCCATCAAGTTCTGCTCCATCCTGACAATTGAGATGTAGTGGTTTATCGATTATAAAATTTCCTTTATAAACTCCTTTAGTTAAACGTAATTCATCACCAACTTTTGCATCTCTTATCATTATATTAAGATCACCAGAAGACTTAACAATAAGCATTTTGCAATTGCAAAGACTTGGGAATATTCCCAAAATTACGATTAGGACAATAATTAAGTTTTTCATGACTTTTCTGAATAGATAATTCTGTTGCTATAATTATATCTATACTGAGACTGGGGGACAGTCCCAGCATAGATTATAAACAAAAGAAAATTATTTAAGCTTTCTCTACCAACATACGACCACGCATTTCCATGTGCAGTGCATGACAGAACCAATGACAATAGAACCAATAGACGCCAGCATTATCGACAGTAAAAGTAGCGGAAGATGTTGCCTGAGGCCCAATTTCCATACTTACACCATGCTGAGTCATAGCAAAACCATGGGTTACATCTTCAATAGAATCGAGGTTAGTAACACAGATGGTCACTTCATCACCTTGCTTGACAGTAAAATCAGACATACCGAAAGTAGGAGCAATTGAAGTCATATAAACTCTTACCTTTTTACCATCGCGAATAACTTTATTGTCAGCCTCTAAAGTAATACCATCTTTCTTAGCCATCTTGACAGTTTCAGCAAAGATAGGATCATCACGAGTCCATATTTTATTAGGCTTAACTTTGCTACGGTGCACGATCATGCAATCATGGGGCTCAGCAAAAGTCGGTCCATCATGGACTAGTTTCATTTCTGAACCAGAAATATCAATCAATTGATCATTCTCAGGCTTTAGTGGGCCGGTTGATAAGAATCTATCTTTTGAAAACTTACAAAGTGACACTAAGTATTTGCCGTCAGCATCTCGAGTTTCACCCATAGTGGTATGGTTATGGCCAGGCTGATAATGCACATCAAGTTTTTGCTTGATGTAATTAACTTTCTCGCCATTGTAAGCCCGAATAGCATCCTTCACATTCCACTTAGCAATTTGACTATCGATAAATAAGGTAGTGTACGCATTACCTCGTCCATCAAAAGCAGTGTGAAGAGGTCCGAGTCCTAATTCAGGCTCAGCAACAACAGTGTCACGCTCTTTGATTTTTCCATCAAATAAATCAGCCAGTTTACTAATTTCAATAATAGTAACCGTTGGAGATAACTTACCGTTGGCAACGAAATATTCGCCATCAGGAGAGGTGTTAATTCCATGAGGGCTCTTAGGAACTGGAATATAACGTGTGAAGTTACTTTTTGCTGCTTTACGCCCATCAATAACAGGAACATCTGAATCACCAATAGTGGTGAATTTTCCTGCTTTAACTGCTTTTTCAATGGCGTGAATATCATATACAACCAACCAATCTCGCTCATTACGCATGGTTTCAGCAAGGGTTACACCACCTTCTGAGTTGTAGCATGTAGAGGCCGCAAAGCGCCCTGTGTAATCAGCATCAGTGTTATCAAGATTACCATCAACGATAACTTGAAAAGCCATTTCCATAGATTCTGCATCAATAACGTTGAACATGGTGAAATACTTGGTTGGATCATTAAGATCGCGACCATCATTTGGCTGTGGAATTCTAAATTCAGCATTACAGAAAACATACTTTGTGTGGGGGACTTTCTGGACGCGTAATCCATGGATCGCTTGAACGTTTGGTACATCAAGCATTTTATCCGTTTTCATTACATCACAACGAATTCTAGCAACACGGGTATTAATTTTATCATTGATAAAAACATACTTACCGTCATAGTGACCATCGGTCATACTCATATGAGGATGGTGAGCATCACCACAAAGGATATTAGCGCTGTCACCTTTAATGTGCTTACTTTCGTTAGTTAGTCCCCAACCTGTTGCTGAATCAATGTTGAATACAGGGATACGCATTAATTCACGCATCGATGGAAGACCTAAAATTCTAACTTCACCAGAATGGCCACCACTCCAAAACCCATAGTATTCATCAATTTCACCAGGACCAATATTATGATGCATTGCTTCGGCTCTTGCTTTGTCAGCAGCCTGGGCAAATTCAGTTGGCGTCATTACACCTAAACCTAAGCCTGCCATTCCAGCAGCGCCAGCAGCACCTGCTCCTAAAAATCCACGGCGGCTCAAGCCTGTAGGGGTATCATTACCATCGATATCTTCAACTTCTACTGTTTTATCTTCATTTTCCATGTCTTTCTCCGTTTAACTAGTTTGTTAGTTATTAATCTCACTTTAATTACTTTTTAAACTTCTTGCAACTTTCTACTACTTTACTCTTACAAATTCACTTTGTTCAGGCATATTAAAGCCAACTTAGAGTACGTTAGATTCATCAGCCAATACCTTTATTGCTATTCGATCTTCTTCAGATAATCTGCCTTTTAATCGTTTCTTGCCCTTACTTTTTGCCAAAATTAGCGGTGGGCAACTTTCTTCGCTTTCATAGATCACCTGACAATCAAGACAGTGATGGCATTCATTAGCATTGATAGTTCCATCGGGATGGATGGCCTGAATTTCACATGCCTTGGCACATAAGTGACAAGGGTTTCCACATTCTTGGCGGCGTTTTAGCCAATTAAAGAGCCTCAACTTGGTTGGTATAGCTAAAGCAGCACCTAATGGGCAAATGTAACGGCAATAAACTTTTCTAGTGAAAATAGATACTACCAATAATGCAACCGCATAAGTTACAAACCACCATTCCCTTTGGAACATTAATAAAATTGATGTTTTAAAAGGTTCTATTTCAGCAAGTTTTTCTGCAATAGACATTGACTCAAGAGATACGCCAAAAAGAGCTAAAAAGATTAGATATTTTAGTGCCCAAAGTTTTTCATGAATATTAAAAGGCAATTCATACTGTTTGATATTAAGGGCACGAGCAAGTTCATTGATTAATTCTTGCAGGGCACCAAAAGGACATAACCAACCGCAAAAAATGCCCCTACCCCAGAGTAAAATAGTTGCAGCTGTGAAAGTCCAAATAATAAACAACATGGGATCCATGTAAAAAATATCCCAACTGAAATCTTGAAATAATGCCTGTACAAAAGTAAAAACATTAACAACTGATAATTGACCAAGCCCGTACCATCCAATAAAGATAACCGTATAAACTAAGTATCCTCTGCGGATGTGATGGTAAAAATTCTTATAATTAACCAGCCAGTCCTGTAAAAAGATGATAGTCATTAGTATCACTAAGCTTGTTAGTAAAATACCTAGCTGAAAGGATTTTTCATACCAGATACTGACCCAAAGGGGCATAGGTTTAGCAGCTTCAATTTGCTCAGCCGTTGGTCTTGTTATGTAGGAGTCTGGTGTTTGGTAATCTCCTGAAAAATTCACAAAGATACTTTCCAGCGGGCCTATTTGTCGTCGGACAAGCAAGTTAAGTTCCCAATTAGAACCTGGATCAAACAGGTAATGGTCTCTAATGATAAAGATAGCCATTTCTGAAAAGCGTGGATAACCAGAAGGATAAATATCTAATAACTTATAATAATCCAAATCTCTAAAGCTTATGTCATTATTCTTTTGAGTGAGACTTACTCGGTCAAAAATTCCACCTCTTACAAAACCATTACCTCGAAACGAATATTGCCCATCGGCCATTACTGCAATGGCATGCTCTCCTGGCTCTAATGTATCAAGCAACCACTTGTATTCACTTTCTCCCAATAAATTTTTACCAACCGATGGTGGGTTGAGGTAGGTATAGTAAAGGTCGATAAAAGTGTCTGTTTTTGAATCTTCTGTTGCAACATCAATATCTTCAGCTTTTGTGTCAATGAATGCTTCATCGATATCAGCACGGGTCAACAGCAATCGACGTATTGAACCATCGCCAACGAGACTAGCCCAGTCAAACTGTTCAAAATCATGATAATTAACTTCTGATATGGGTAAATAATCATCTGTTGTAGTTTCGATCAATCCTAGTGCAAGAGCCACTTTTCTTGAAGCTTTTAGTATCGTCTCGTTTACTACGATAACTGTTACTGTTGCGCCTGTAACCGCGTCAATACTAATTTCATCAGCAGCAACTTTAGCACTTACCTTAATTTTATCTGAGACATGATGTCCGACAAATTGCATACTAAAATCATTGAGTTTTTGCTCTGGAATACCAACTAAAAGGATAGGTTCGTGGTGTTCTAATACCCAAGCATATTTAAAAATTCCTGATCTATCAATAGCTACGGCAAGATTAACTGGCTTACCAGAATAGGCGGGAATAGATACTTGAAAATCAGTTTCAAAAACATAACCAATAATCTCCTCAGAAGAGATTATTGACCAAGCTTTGGCTGTATCATCAAAATTACCAAACTTGGCATCTGCTTTATAACTGTTAAGAATTTCTTGTTTGATATTTTTTGGAAAATTTAACTCACTCGCATTAGATACAACCAAACTAAAGCTTGAGGTTAGCAATAATATAAAGGATAAAATCCATTTTTTATAATTATTTTTTGAATGCACAACATTAACATCCTGAGTTAATTAGATACAATATTTACAATGGCAGAAAGAATAAAAGATTGACCCATCAAAGAGATTGATCTCGATCAACTGAACTCATTTCAAGACACAAAAGGTTAAATAGTTGAATCTAAATCAATACTTTTCGAACGCGTAAAGGCGAATAAGTCAAATAAACACTATATCTATCAATGCATGAAATTAGATATTACCTGTAGTCATCGTATTTTCCAATAGTCATGCCTTGAAAATTAACTGTTTTTCACAAAATATCTACTTAATATTCGTTATTCTATCGCCATTTTCAGAGATTAGATACACGCAGCCCTACTAAATAGTATCTGAATAATTTCAAGTATACCTAAGGAAACAAACTATCAAAGGAAGAAGCTCTTTCATCTGGTAGTAGTGAAATCTTTGATTTGTTTGAATTTGAATTCTGGCCTGAGTCCGGTCCTTTGAGGTAGTGATATCTAATCTGTAATTTTATATGGCTATTTGGATACTTAAGAGAATTGCAAAGTTTCTATGTTCTTAATCACAAAAGGCAGAGATACTGCAATAGACTGCTGTTTTTTTGGTAGGGTTGGTTGCGCCAATTTTTCGAAAAAGTTTAATTGAGGAACAAATGATTGTTGGGTAATGGTCAAAAAGAGGTCGCTTTCAGTCTATATTGAATACCCCTACTAGCCTATGGCAAAAATGGTATTAAACGCTGGATAGAAAATATATACGTTTATCTAAAGATATAGCTGACTGGCTCGAAGCTTCTGATGGTTATAAATTGAGTTAAAAAAGATGATTTCCCTTGCCTTTGATTAATCTTCCTTTAAACTCAAATTATGCCATTAATTCAATACATTTCAGCTAACAAAAAGATCACGGAAATAGAAGTTCCTGTAGGACTTACCGTCATGCACGGTGCAGTCGTTAATATGGTTGATGGTATACTTGCAGAATGTGGAGGCGCCCTAACCTGTGCAACTTGCCACTGTTATATCGATGATAACTGGACTGAAAAAACAGGCCTTGCAACTGCACATGAAAAACAAAAACTGAAGTTTGTTAATCAACCAAAAGCTAACAGTCGCCTCAGTTGTCAGATTACAGTTGATGAAAGTTTGGATGGATTAAAAGTTTATCTCCCTGAATCTCAGGTCTGGAATAGATAACATGTTAAAAGTCGTACGAACTATCTGGCCATTATTCTTTGGATTATTCCTTCTAGCTCTAGCTATTGGTGTGCAAAACTCGTTACTTGGTTTGCGTGCTTCAATTGAAAAATTTGATATTACGGTAACCGGCTTTATTATGTCCGGCTATTTTATTGGTTTCCTCTTTGGTTCAACTCAAGGCGCTAAATTTATTAAAAAAGTGGGACACGTTCGCACCTTTGGTGCTCTGACAGCCCTCGCCTCTATCAGTATATTAGTCCATGCAGTATTTGTTCTACCCTCAGTTTGGTTTGTGATGAGAGTTTTCACAGGCCTTGCAATGTCTGGTATTTATGTTGTCGCTGAATCCTGGCTTAACCATGCTGCAAACGAAAAAAACCGAGGTCAAATTTTATCCATCTATATGATCATAATGATGTTGGGATTTTTTGCCGGTCAATTTTTGTTAAATTTGGCGGCTCCAGAAAGTTTTGAATTGTTCGGGCTCATTTCTATACTTGTTAGTTTTGCTGCGATCCCTATTTTAATTACCGTCACACCATCACCAGAAATTGAACAGACTCCAAGTGTAAGTATTCGAAAGTTATTCCAGTGGACCTCATTCGGATTGATTGGCATATTTATCATTAATATTTGTGATGCGATGCTATTTGGCATGGCAGCGGTTTACGCAGCAACAATTGGCCTGTCTATTTTAGAATTATCTTATTTTATTGCAGCTTTTATTTTTGGTGGATTATTACTACAATGGCCTATTGGCTACTTGTCTGACAGAATTGATCGCAACATTGTAATTACTCTAGTTTCAGGAGCTGCAGCCATATCAGCCTATTTTTGTACCTTACAAAGTAAAGACGATTTCCTATCATTACTTATATTTTCGACTCTATTGGGAGGTTTTTTATTGCCCTTGTACGCACTATTTATCGCCTTAGCAAATGATTATATGCGACCTGAAAAAATTGTAGCAGCTAGCAGTACTATTGTACTTGTGGGCGGCATGGGAGCAGCAACAGGTCCCTTAATTTCTGCAGTTATGATGGATTATATTGGACCTCAAGGGTTTTATTGGGGGATAGGTGCACTCTGCTTTGTTGTTTTTGCTATTGGTCTCTATCGAGTATTTTTTCATAGCTACATTCCTGAAGAAGATCGCCATGAGTTCTCAATTTATGCAGGCTATGCTGTAGCACCAGTTGTACATTCAGAATTAGATAGTCAGTAATAGGCATTGATAGGTTAACTTCCGTCGGATTTCAAGAGAGTTGTCGCCTAAAGTTAAATTAAGCCGCCTTGTTTTTAGCCTTTTCAGGATTCAGATTAACTTCATCAATGACATCATCGTACCCAGTACAGTCGCTTCGCTCATGGGGCAAGTTTTCCTGATCTACTGCTCTTTACAGGTAATGTTGGATTGCGTTGATCTTCATGAACACTTCGTAGATATAAAACGTATCTTAAATTAGTCAGTACCGAAAAAAAGTGTGTACGCTTATTTGTTGTGCAACTAGTAAGAAAAATAAGCTATTTACTAGCTGCACAATGATCTTTTTAATTTATTAGTGCACACGATATATTTTACGAATTGATAACGGTAGCAATAATAATAATATTAACCAAGAGCTACTACCGCCACTTGAAGTATTTGTATCGTTGTCTGATGTTGGAGCTATGACCGAAACGGTTATATTCTCAGAAGAGGATGCTCCTCTAAAGTCAGTCGCGGTGAATTTAAAGATTAAGGTTTGCGCGCTAGTTGGCGCAGTAAAAGTTGCTGATAAGGTTTCAGCATTA
>JAAGZM010000297.1 GCA_024206355.1 Gammaproteobacteria bacterium
ATGTAACTAATGACATCCTTGATTCAGGAAAAGAGAACAGACAACTCATTTTACAAAATGCCAAAAATTTAGAAACGCATATTATCTCAGAGAATAAATTAGTAGAGTTCATTAATAAATACGAGGCAGAAAAATAATGGGTGATCTTTCAGAAAATTTAAGCAGAATAGAGACTTCCTGTAAATGTGATTGTGGCTTTGCTGTAGCAGATTATCAGACCGTTATCATGTTTGAGCAAGCCAGAGCTTTCAACGGAAACAAGCCCGTATCACCTAATTCATGGTGTAGATGCTATAAGTATAACGAAGTTGTTCAATTGCGAGATAATAAAAATTATATACCAGGCAGTTCTAAGTCCGAACACATGCTGGGTACGGCTTGTGACTTTCCGGCTTCTGATCCAAAAGGATTATACGACTATTTTGATAATTTATACCCTGACAGCTGCGGGCTAGGATTATACGAGAACTTTGTCCATTTTGATTGCCGAAAAAATAAGGCAAGATGGGTTGGTTAATAATATAACGACTTGGAGTAATGACATGAAAACTGAAACCCTGATTATTATGATATTCTCTCTGATCGCAGGCTTAACGGCCTATGCTGTGGACTGGCAGCGTGAGCAAGACGATAAAAACAATGAGCAAACAGTAAAACTAGAAAAGCTTAATGCGTTGA
>JAAGZM010000008.1 GCA_024206355.1 Gammaproteobacteria bacterium
GAAGCGATACATTGGCTCATTGACAATGGCGTACAATTTAGTCGCAATGAAGACGATAAACAATACCATCTTACTCGCGAAGGTGGTCATAGTCATCGGCGTATCATTCACACTGCAGATGCGACTGGCCAAGAAGTACAAACAACTCTGATTGATGCCGTTAAAGCTCAACCATCAATAAAATTATACGAACAACATAATGCTATTGATTTGATATCTAGCAAGAAACTTGGAACTACCGATAAAAATCATTGTTATGGTATTTATGCTCTCAATAAAGAGACAGGAGAAGTCGAAGTTTTTCATAGCCGCTTCGTCGTGTTAGCAACCGGTGGAGCGAGTAAAGTTTATCTCTATACTTCTAACCCTGATGTTTCGTCAGGAGATGGAATTGCTTTAGCATGGAGAGCTGGTTGCTCTGTTGCTAACCTTGAATTCAATCAGTTTCATCCGACTTGCCTTTACCATCCACAAGCAAAGAATTTTCTGATAACTGAAGCAATTCGAGGCGAAGGTGGTAAATTATTACGGCCAGATGGCACAAGATTTATGGATAAGGTTCATCCAATGGCTGAACTCGCTCCAAGGGATATTGTGGCTCGAGCAATTGATCATGAAATGAAACGCCTTGGCACAGATTGTATGTTTCTTGATATTAGTCACAAACCAGCTGACTTTATCAAAGAACATTTCCCAACTATTTTTCAACGTTGCCTTGAACTTGGCATTGATATCACCAAAGAACCAATTCCCATTGTACCTGCAGCTCATTACACCTGTGGCGGTGTGAATGTTGATATCACAGGCGCTAGCGATATCAATGGTCTCTATGCTGTTGGTGAAGTTGCCTGTAACGGTCTACATGGTGCTAACAGGATGGCAAGTAACTCGTTATTAGAATGCTTAGTCTTCGCAAAATCTGCTGCCGATAATATACGTAAAAAATGGAATGAAGTTGTTGATATTCCAAAAGCCCCTGCTTGGGATGCGAGTAGGGTTACTGACTCTGACGAAGAAGTTGTTGTTTCACACAATTGGCACGAACTTAGACATTTAATGTGGAATTATATGGGCATCGTTCGTACCAATAAGCGCTTAGAGCGTGCGGAAAGAAGAATTCAGCTGCTGCAACAGGAAATCAACGAGTATTATACCAATTTCAGGATTACCTCTAACTTACTGGAACTTAGAAACCTAGTGATGGTTGCTGAACTTATGGTTCGTTGTGCGATGGAGCGCCATGAGTCGAGAGGACTTCATTTCACCCTTGATTATCCTGATATTGATCCTGAAATGAACAATATACCAACTGTTATTTACCCTGACTAGAGTGCTTATCCCCGTAATTCGTCAAATGGCTGATGATCCTAGAATCCTCAGTTGAATGCGTTTGAGTGTGTGTTTATTAGGCTAAGGCAAACTCACTCAATGGATGAATACTAATCCTTCTGTAAGTTGCTGTTTTGAAGTGCATAGTCATAATTCAGAGCCGGTCAACTGAGGATCCTAGGATGATAGATAGTAGCAGGTGTGTAAGTGTCGCCAGCCTTGCTGACTATTATGGACGCTATCAGGAAATAACCAAAGGTTGTGCTGCTCTCCTTTACTATCTTCAATAGACAGAAATAAAACTCCTCCTACTGAAAAGCTTTGTTTTCGTTGCTTCCCTCGTATTGTTGTTTCTTGAGTAATAAATACCCAAGTTCCATCGTGCCATGACAAGTAACCTTGTCCATCAGGTAATTTTGATAGGACGTTTGTCAATAGAGTCCATGATAGAGCCGCGGAACAAAAGATAAGAGTAAGCAGAATACTTCCAGATAGGTTGAGCATTAAAGACAATAAAACTGGAAGAACGGCGAGTAAACCAATGATAATTCTTGCATACCATGATTTTTTAATTATCCATTGAAGTTGCACGAGTCTTATCTACAGAACGTAAACACATTACTGTGGTTTTTTAATTAAATTAATCATTTTAATATCTGCGGCTAATTCTGACTTCCTAAACCCCATCAACCAAGCATAGAGATCAGGATCACTATTTTCTAAAAAAGTTAACAGTTCATCGTGCTCAGCATCTGATAGCTTAAGAAACCCATCAGCAAGAAATTCATTTAAAATGAAATCAAGTTCAAGCATCCCTCTTCGGCAAGCCCATTTAATTTGGGCAATTTTATTTTTTTGATTCAAAAATTTATCCTATTTTTTTGATTGCAGCTTCCACCTGTATCGTGCAACAAGTACAATATGGATACAAGAATATTTTCACTTGATTGCATGAGGTTATAAGATAATTATTTATGACGATTTCAGCTACTACTAATACAGTTAATGGCCTATTAAGAGTTCAAGGTAACGACGCTAGAAAATTTCTGCAAGGACAATTAACGTGCGATATTGACCAACTTGATCAATTAAAGTCTTTGCCTGGTGCCTATTGTTCTCCTCAAGGTAGAGTAAGAGGAAACTTCATTATTTTTGAACAAGCTCAAGATAATTTCTTGATGCTGATGCCGAAAATACAAGTAATATTCTTTATTGAAGCTATGGCCCCTTACGTCGCTTTCTTTCAATGCACGATGACTGACAGCTCTGATAATTGGCAGATATTTGGCCTACAATCCGATGAAGTATCATTGAATAATTTCCCTCCTTTAAGTCAAACGACTTGGAGTGTATCTTCTTCAGAGAAAATACACTGCATTAAATTTCCCGGCTCTGAATCCCGTTGGTTATGCCTTTCCCAACAATCTTCACAGAAATTCATAGCTGACTTTAGCTCTATGGCAATAAACGAATGGCAAATCCAAAATATGTATTCAGGCCTCGTTTGGATAGATGAAACAAACAGAGACAATTTTTTACCCCACGATCTCAGTTTACCTAACTTTGGAGCAGTCAGTTTTACTAAAGGGTGCTATACTGGACAAGAAATCGTCGCCAGAATGCAGTATCGTGGTGATCCCAAATATTTATTAGCTATTATTTCAACAGAATCAATGACAAACAAGATATCAGATAAGTTAGTTCAACTAATTGATAATAAAGAAGAAAAAATGATTGGAACCGCTATACAACAATTACAATTAGATGATAATAGCTGGTTAATTTTAGCTTCTGTGAAAAGGACGCTTCTCAGCCAGCAACAATTTCAGCTATCATCTAATGAAAAGTCTATTCTTTGCATTATAACAACACCCAATACCGTCAAGGAGAGTAACGAATCATGAGCTTGGAAGAAAATTTTCTTAATATATTACTTGATGCCATTAAAACAGATCGACTTGTTCTACCGACGTTACCAGAAGTAGCTCTTAGAATAAGAGAAGCGGTTGAAGACCCAGATGTTTCTGCACACAAACTTGCTGATGTCATTGCCAGTGATGCAGCTCTAAGCGCACGATTGATTAAAGTTGCAAACAGCCCATTATTAAGAGGTCGGGTAGTCATTGATAACTTACAGATGTGTATTACACGATTGGGTATTACTTTTGTAAGAAATTTAGCGACTGGTCTAGCGATGGAACAAATGTTCCAAGCAACATCTGAATTTGTTGATACAAGAATGCGTAGATCCTGGGAACACAGTATTGAGGTCGCATCAATCAGTCATGTGTTAGCAAAGCATTATGCTGGGTTAAAACCTGATCAAGCAACTCTTGCCGGCTTAACTCATGAGATTGGAATCTTGCCGATCTTAACTATAGCGGAAGGAAATCCAGCCCTACTTGAAGATGAGGACGCTCTGGATAGAATTATTACTCAACTACACCCTCAAATTGGAACCGCAATTCTTACCGCTTGGGAGTTCCCTGCAGAACTATGTAACGTACCAACTGACTACCTAAATTTTGGACGAGAACATAACGGCCCAGCCGATTATGCTGATGCCGTTTGTGTTGCTAATCTTCAAAGCTATGCAGATACAGATCATCCTCTTGCCAGCATTAACTGGGCAGACGTACCTGCCTTTGCAAAATTGGGACTACCTACGGATGTTGAAATACATGAAGTTGATGGTATTGCTGAAGATATTGAAGAGGCTCGTACACTGTTGAGTTAATTGATAACTTACATTTTTCCATTAAAAAGGTAGCTATCACTACCTTTTTTAATACTCATAATTTGGAATACTAACCTTGAGGCCGCATGTGAGGAAATAACAACACATCTTTAATACTTGGAGAATCACTCAAAAGCATTACTAGCCGATCGATACCGATACCTTCTCCTGCCGTTGGTGGCAATCCATATTCTAATGCAGTAATGTAGTCAGCATCAAAATGCATCGCCTCATCATCACCCGCATCTTTGGCTGCAACTTGATCTAAAAATCTAGCTTTTTGGTCATCAGGATCATTTAATTCAGAGAATCCATTAGCAATTTCTCTACCACTGACAAAAAATTCAAATCGATCGGCTGTAAAAGGATCTTCATCATTTCGTCTTGATAAAGGCGAAACCTCAACTGGGTAGGCAGTAATAAATGTTGGTTGGATAAGCTTCTCTTCAACCGTTTCTTCAAATATTTCTATCTGTATTTTACCTAAACCATAGGAATCTTTTATTTGAATACCAAGAATTTTTGCAATCTTTGTAGCTGATTCAATATTACTCAAATCTTCTAACTTTATATCAGGATTATAATGAATAATAGATTCTACTACCGTCATGCGAGTGAATGGTTTGCTAAAGTCATAACTTTCACCTTGACTATCAAAGCACTGGTCACCAATCACTTTATCAACAACTATTCTTAACATGTCTTCTGTTAAGTTCATCAAATCATTGTAATCTGCAAAGGCCCAGTAAAATTCTAACATTGTGAATTCAGGGTTATGCCGAGTTGATAGCCCTTCATTTCTAAAGTTTCTGTTTACCTCAAAGACTTTCTCAAACCCGCCAACAACAAGTCGCTTCAAATATAATTCAGGAGCTACTCTTAAATATAGTGGTATATCCAATGCATTATGATGAGTTTCAAATGGCTTGGCGGTAGCGCCACCTGGGATCACATGCATCATAGGTGTCTCAACTTCCATAAAGGAGCGTTGAATCATAAACTGGCGTATAGCTTCAACCACTTGGCTGCGCATAATAAACGTCTTACGCGACTGTTCATTAACAATGAGATCAATATAGCGTTGACGATATTTTACTTCTTGATCAGAAAGTCCCGCCCATTTATCTGGTAAAGGTCGCAATGATTTAGTCAATAATTGAATGTCAGATGCTCGTACTGATAACTCACCCTTATTAGTCTTAAATACCTTACCAGTAACACCTATAATGTCGCCGATATCCCAACCTTTAAAGTCTTCATAAACACCGTCTTCTAGCAAGTCGCCTTTAATATAGATTTGAATACGACCATTCATATCTTGAATATGAGTAAAACTAGCTTTACCCATCATCCTTCGAGTCATGATTCTACCCGCGATAACCACTGTTTTATCCAAAGCTTCGATGGCTTCTTTATCAAGATCACCACAGCTATCATTTATCTCTGATGATAGTGTATCTCTCTCAAATCCATTGGGATAAGCTCTACCTTGTGCACGTAATGCAGCTAACTTCTCGCGACGTTGTACAACTTGTTCATTGGTATCTATGTTTTCTTGTTCGTTACTCATAATGATTACTCATAATTATCTTCCACACCAAGCTTGCTATTACAAACCTTGCTTTAAACTTGCCTCAATAAACTGATCCAGATCCCCATCTAATACTGCTTGGGTATTACTGGTTTCAACCGATGTTCTTAAATCTTTAATTCGAGACTGATCCAGTACATAAGATCTAATTTGTGATCCCCAACCGATATCTGATTTTGTCTCTTCTAAGTTTTGCTTATCTTCGTTTTGCTTATGTAACTCTAATTCATAAAGCTTTGCCTTTAACTGGCTCATGGCTGATGCTTTATTTTTATGCTGTGACCGATCATTCTGACATTGCACAACCGTATTTGTCGGCAAGTGGGTTATTCGAATAGCTGAATCGGTTCTATTGACGTGCTGTCCACCTGCTCCACTAGCGCGATAAGTATCGATACGTAAATCAGCAGGATTAATATCAATTTCAATACTGTCATCAACCTCTGGGAAAACAAAAATAGATGCAAAAGAAGTATGTCGACGACTACCTGAATCAAACGGTGACTTTCTTACTAATCGATGAACACCGGTTTCAGTTCTCAACCATCCGTATGCATATTCGCCTTTAAGATGAATGGTAGCACTTTTAATTCCAGCAACTTCACCATTAGATATTTCTGTAACTTCGGTCTTAAAGCCGCGTCGTTCTCCCCAACGCAAATACTGTCTGAGTAACATATTCGCCCAATCTTGAGCTTCTGTGCCACCTGAACCTGATTGGACATCCAAATAAGCATTTTTGGCATCCATATCACCTGAAAACATACGGCGAAACTCAAGTTTCTCAACTTTTTTTTCTTGAAGTTGTAAATCATCCTGTAGTTCAGTGACCGTATCTTCGTCGTTTTCTTCCACAGCAAGGTGGAGTAAATCAGTAGTATCTACCAGTGAACCATCCAGACTTGAAATAGTTTTTACAATTAGTTCTAAATCGGCTCGCTCTCTTCCTAACTCTTGAGCTCGCTCTGGTTCATTCCATACATCAGGTTGTTCTAATTCTCTTTCTACTTCTACAAGTCTTTCGCTCTTGAGATCGTAGTCAAAGATACCCCCTAAGAGATTGAACACGTGATATCAAATCATTGATTTTTTCCCTAATTGGATTTACTTCCATTTCTGTTACCTATTTCTGTCAATTGTTATAGTATTTATTGTAAGAACAGCGGCATTGTACCTGACTGTTAGCCTCTATTACAGAGGAACTATTGTAAAGGAACTATGAGTTCTACTATTAATTGTAGATTCTCTTGTTCTCTAAAGAAATTGACATCAATTTTATAACCTAACTGCACACGATCTAACTGCATATTCAAAATTTCATCATCTTGGAAAAATGCAATAGCTTCAAGTGCTTTTCCTGAATGATTATCTAATTGAAACTTTAAGTGCTTTCCACCCAACACTCTTTGAGATATCACCTTAAATTCACCATGAAATAGAGGCTCTTCAAAAGCTTGTCCCCATGGACCTGCATCACGCAAAGTCCTTGCTAATGTGAGGTTGATGTCTAAAACCGGTAACTCGCCATCTGACCATAGTATATTATCAAGTACACGTCCCTTTAAATGAGTTTCAATTGCACGATTGAATGCTGATGTAAATGCTGTTAGATTTTGCTTTTCTATTGTCATTCCAGCGGCCATTGCATGACCTCCAAACTTACTTAACAGTGTTGGGTTTTCTGTTGCTACTGCATCAAGGATATCTCTGATGTGTAAACCTTGTATTGATCTCGCTGAGCCTTTTAAATCGCCAGACTCTGAATCAGAATCAGGATCAGCATCTGCAAAAACAATCACCGGACGATGAACTTTGTCTTTAATCCGCGATGCCAATAGACCAATAATTCCTTGATGCCACTCAGGCTGATATAGACAAAGGCCAGCCGTTAATTCTGATGTGTCATCGAGAGATAAATTTTCTAAAGAAGCCAACGCCTGCTGCTGCATAGTTGCTTCAATTTCTCGACGTTCCTTATTTAAACTATCTAATTGATTGGCTAGTTCGAAAGCTTTGCTCTCATTTTCTGTTAGCAGACACTCTATGCCGAGTGACATATCATCAAGTCTTCCCGCAGCATTTAACCTTGGTCCTACAGCAAATCCTAAATCAGAGGTTTGTATGCGATTAATATCTTTATTTCCAACTTGCAGTAGTGCTGTAATGCCTGCTCGGCAATGACTTGCTCGAATGCGTTTCATACCTTGAGTAACAAGAATTCGATTGCAATGTTCAAGTGGCACCATATCAGCAACGGTACCAAGGGCTACAAGATCTAAAAACTGTGAGAGATTAGGTTCTTGAATTTTTTGTTCTGAAAACCAAGAGCACTCTCTTAATTGCATGCGTAAAGATAGCATCAAATAAAAAGCTACCCCTACACCCGCCAATGATTTATTAGGAAATTCACAACCTTGTTGATTCGGATTTACAATCGCTATCGCTTTCGGTAAGAGATTGCCTGGTAAGTGATGGTCCGTGATCAATACATCAATAGACAATTCATTAGCACGCTCGACACCATCAATAGATGCAATTCCATTATCTACAGTAATAATTAGATCTGGTGATAACTCAGCTGCCACATCAACAATTTCAGGTGTTAATCCATAGCCAAATTTAAATCTATCAGGAACCAAATAATCAACATGCAAGGCACCCATACTTTGTAGAGCAAGCACCATTAATGCACAGCTAGTTGCACCATCAACATCAAAATCAGCAACAATTAATAATTTATCTTGACGCTGGATAGCATCAGCAAGCAACTTCCCAGCATAAACATTTGATTTCATCAATACTGGAGATGGTAACTTATCTAGACCATATTCAAGATCAAATTGCTCGCTGATCCCTCTGTTTTTATAGATCCTCTGAAGAATATCAGGAATATTTTCAAACGAATTATCAGTATTATCTGATTCACGTACTTTAATAATTGGTTGATTCATATTTTCCGTATTTTATTCTTATAATTAGAAGAAGTTTAGATCACTCATAAATTGAATAAGAGCTAACTAAAAGAGGTGGCTTTCGCCCTTAACATCAAACTTGTGATTCCGCCAAAAACACCAAGATGATAGCGAATTATATCGATAACTAAAACCATCATTTGTTATTAATATAATTTCACTCAGATTGTTATTATTAATAGATTCAATAGCTGGTATCAACCAATTTTCTACCCATTGCTGATAAAGATCCTGCCACCCTTCCAAATCATTTTGCATATAAACCTCTTGGATTTCTGAAACGTATATAGTGATATCCGCAGAGTTTAATGATGAAATTTCAAAGTTTGATGCCAATTGTTTAATATTTGTCGGTTTATCTAACGCACCTGATAGGGATGAATCATCGGTATAGAGGGTTTGAGCAACTGTATTTGGCTTAGGTAAATCGGGGCAGTGGGTTTGCCCCCACAACCAAAGGCCACTAATGGTTGGTTGCCCCTTTGCCATTCGTTTTTGATTGACATCGCAGTTGTGTAACAGCATTTGCAACTCAGTCAATAAACCATTCCAGAACGCAGCATTCTCTCCTGTAGGTAAACGATGAGAAATATCTTGTCCAACGACCTCACGAAGAGGCGTAAATTCACAACCGGCATTTTGCTGATACTTAATAAATCCTTGTCTGGAGTTTGAAAACTCTAGAACGATTGATGATCCTTTAAAATAATCATTGATTAGTGATTCTAAAGAATCTCTTTCTTCACTATTTATATCTAACACTCTATTACCACGACAAACGATACCATTATGGGTCGCAGACAGCATAACAGGATCTGCCCTCAACCAAAGTGTGCCTTCGTTATCTCTCGTCGATGCTACACCTTCAGCAAGTGCCATTAAATATGCAGAGTTATCATAATTATCTGGTAAATTATATTTATTACAAAGCCATGTTTGTAACTCATTAATCGGCTGTTTTTGCGACTTTGATAGCAATTGCTTTAATTGCTGCATAACAGTAAGACCAGATTCATCCAGAAAACTTAGGCAATGCGGGTTAAATAAATCAGGGAGGATAAATGTTATTGTTCTTGTCATGATTCTCTTTCAGCAAGTGCTTGCAGTACTATTTTTCCCAGTTCATCGACAACTAAAGGCTTAGCAATACAATGACTAATACCAGTATCAACTAACTCATTATTCAAAATAGTGGTACTAAAACCACTGACAAGAATAATAGGGATATCTGCGCGAATACGTTTTAGCTCTCTTGCCAATTGTATTCCTGTCAAAACAGGCATTGATTGGTCGGTAATAATTAAATCAAAGTCTTCTGGATCGTTTTGGAACATCAATAAAGCTTTCTCACTACTGATTGAGGTTTCGACCTCATAGCCCAAATTTTCAAGCATTTCCTTACCAAGCTCGATGATATCTTTATCATCATCAATATATAAAATTAATTCACCCTTCTTTGACAGATGTTTATCAGTGGATACTGATTCCATCCTTCTTTCATTTTTATTTGCAACAGGAATAAATATGCTGATGACTGTACCTTCACCAGGTTCCGACTCAACCAATATTTCACCATCAAAACTCTGAATAATTCCATACGCAACACTTAGCCCTAAACCAATCCTCTCATTATTTTCTCGTGCACTAAAGAATGGTTCAAATATTTTACTGCGGGTACTTGAGTTCATTCCTATACCCGTATCCTGAATTCGCAAGCGAACATACTCACCACCATGAAGATGTTCGCTTTTTGCTAACAAATTTTCATCGGTAACAATATTATCCAGCCTTAGTGTTAATGTCCCAGCGCCATTAGACATTGCTTGTGATGCATTGGTTACTATTGCCACTAATACCTGAGATAGTTGAGTTCGTTCTGCAGCAACTAGATCATTCGAGCTATTAAGAAATGTTTCAATTTGATGTTCTGCAGGCAATGATGACTTTATTAATTCTAGAGAGTCTTCAATGATTGTTGAAATGTGTAGTTGTTCTCTATCATGTTCAGACTGACGACTAAAGCTCATTATCTTGGCTACTAATTTTCTAGCTCGTTGCGCACTATATAAAATATTTGTTAAATATTTATGTAACCTCGTTCCCTCCTCAGCTTCATTCAATGCCATGTCCGCATAGCCTAATATAGGACCTAGAATATTATTGAAATCATGGGTAATCCCACCAGATAAATGCTCTAATGAACTCAGTCGTTGTAATTTTCTGAGTTGTAATTCTAAGTTTTGTTGTTTAGATTCACTCTGCTTACGATCAGTAATGTCTCGGATAATGCCTGTACATACTTGTGCGTTATTGATTGTTGTTTCACTAACAGATAACTCTATAGGAAAGTGCTGTTCATTTTTTCTAACACCAATATATTCACGCGTTATGATTGATTCACCCTCAGCTTCAAAGCTTTGTTCTTTTTCAATACCCTGTTCAAGGGTAATTTTACTGGGGATAAGTTTGGTTATATTTTTACCTATAATTTCTTCATACGGATATCCAAAGATTGCCTCTGCAGAATTGTTATATTCCTGAATAACACCTCTATCATTGATAGAGATAATACCTTCTGCGGCATTCGCTAAAATAGTTTTATAATTTTGTAACTGCTCTTTGATTTCTTGCGAGCCTGACAACATATTATCTAACATTCGGTTATAACTAATCACCAATTGCGAGATTTCATCATTACTAGAACCTGAAACCCTTTGAGTGTAATTTCCGCCACCGGCCTTACTTATACCAACAATAAGTTCATCAACTTTACGACCAACCTTATTACCGCCAATAAAGCCAAATAAACCTAACAACAACATAATTATCAATATCAATAGCCAATAATAATCCATCAATAAAAGGATATCTGGTAATGCTTGCTCATTTGAAACAACAATTAAAATAAAAGTTTCTTGTTCTGCTAAAACTGACTTTATATAAGGGTAACTTTCAAAATTATCAGGTAACTGAACGTTTTTTTCATGTGCAACCAGGATAGATGTATTTTGATAGAGATAAAAACCATCATACTGAGGTAGTTCTGCATACAGGTTAAATCGTTGCTGCAATAA
>JAAGZM010000298.1 GCA_024206355.1 Gammaproteobacteria bacterium
TAGTATGGGTATCGTACTTACTTTTGCATTTACAGGCTGGATGGGCTTCACGCTTGGGCCTTTGCTTAGTATGTATACAGCTATGCATGGTAGTGGAATTATTATGCAAGCACTAGGTGGGACTGGTCTTATCTTTTTTGCACTATCCGGCTATGTACTTACCACAAAGAAAGATTTCTCTTTTATGCGCGGCATACTTTTCGCAGGCTTGATGGTAGTAATTGCAGCGATGGTCTTTTACTTTGTTGGTAGTTACTTCTTTGGCTTACATATTACTGGCTTCAGTCTAGCTCTTTCATCGGTAATTATCATATTGATGTCCGGCTTTATTCTTTATGACACTAGTAGTATTATTCGTGGCGAGCAAACTAATTATGTCATGGCTACAGTCAGCATGTATTTGAATCTCTATAATATTTTTATTCATTTGCTAAGTTTGTTATCAGCTTTTGATGATTAAGTTATATTTAACGATGATTTAAACAAAAAGACCCAGCCTAGTGCTGGGTCTTTTTTTGTCTGCTCTTTTTTATGTTTGTTCTAACCTAAAACTGTTAATCCACCCATATAAGGCAATAATACTTCTGGAATTTTGATAGTCCCATCAGCTTGCTGGTAGTTCTCCATAATAGCAACTAACGTTCTACCTACAGCCAATCCTGAACCGTTTAAGGTATGTATTAGCTCAGGCTTACTTGTCTCAGGATTTCTCCATCTAGCTTGCATACGTCGCGCCTGAAAGTCACCAAAACTACTACAAGATGAAATCTCTCTATAAGTATTTTGAGCTGGTAACCAGACTTCTAAGTCATAGGTCTTTGCAGAGCCGAAACTAATATCACCCGAGCAAAGTATAATTTTTTTATACGGTAATTCTAAGAGTTGCAATATCTTTTCAGCGTGTCCTGTTAACTCTTCCAATGCCTGATCAGATTGCTCAGAATTTACCATCTGTACTAATTCAACTTTCTCAAACTGATGCTGACGAATAAGACCTCTAGTATCACGTCCATAAGAACCAGCTTCACTTCTAAAGCAAGGTGTATGACATACAAATTTCTGTGGCATTTGATCTGCATTAAAAATTTCTTGTCTTGCAATATTGGTAACAGGAACCTCAGCAGTCGGAATTAAATACAACTGCTTATTCTCTTCAGTACCACCATTAATAGCGAATAAATCTTCAGCAAATTTTGGTAGCTGACTAGTCCCCATTAAGCTTTCAGTATTCACTAAGTAAGGAACATAGACTTCTTCATAGCCATGCTCTTCAATATGTGTATTGAGCATAAACTGAGTTAATGCTCGCTGCATCTTAGCTAACTGACCTTTGATGACTACGAATCTTGAGCCGGTAATTTTAGCGGCAAGTTCAAAATCCATCTCACCATTAGTTTCACCTAAAGCAACATGGTCCTTTACTTCAAAAGGAAATTCTTTAGGCTCACCCCATCTTGATACTTCTTGATTATCATCTTCACTGCTACCGTCAGGAACCGCATCATCAAGAAGGTTAGGTGTTCCCATCAAGATATCACTGAGCTCAGTTTGCAAAGCATTTAGTTCTTCACTAGCAGCATTAAGATCAGCACCTAATTTTCCAACTGCAGCAATCAACGGTTGAATATCTTCCCCCGATGCCTTGGCTTTACCAATAGCCTTCGAGTTAACATTACGCTCATTCTGTAATTGTTCAGTTTGAACCTGCAGCTCTTTACGACGGTTTTCTAATGCTTGATAACCTTTGGCATCAAACGCATAACCTCTTCGCGCCAGATTGCTGACAACTCTATCGAGATCGTTGCGCAATATTCTGGAATCAATCATCTTCTTATCTTTCCTTTCAATTAAAGCCTAGCCAGCTAGGCGTGTTCCCATCACTGAGCCAATGGCCACAGCAATAAGACATAAAGTTATTGTTGCAAATACATTTACCGATGCTCTAATGACTTCACCATTTTGAAACAGCACAAGCGTATCTAATGAAAATGCTGAAAAGGTAGTAAAGGCTCCTAGACAGCCGATAACTAATGCTCCTCTTAATTCAACACTAAGCTCAAAACCGGAGTGTGTCCAAAAGCCTGAAATCACCCCAATTATACCGCAACCGATTACATTAACGAATAGTGTTCCCCAAGGAAATGTGAGCCCGAGGAAATTAGTTGAATAATGTTGAACGAGAAAACGCAATATTGCACCCACAGCACCACCTGCTGCAATCGCCATTATTGTTCCTGGTGTAATGGGTAGCATTGTTAGTTCCTATTTCTTTCGTCTGTCGGCATCAAGTGACTTCAGATGTGCCAGCTTCTGTTTAATTTTTATCTCAAGACCACGTTCAACTGGTTTATAATATTTTACGTGTTTTTTATCGTCAGGAAAATAGTTCTCGTCCGCTGCGTAACCTTCGGGTTCATCATGAGCATAACGATAAGCTTTGCCATAATCGAGCTCTTTCATTAATTTTGTTGGTGCATTTCGTAGATGTAAGGGAACTTCATTAGAACGAGATTGTTTTACATCCTTCATTGCTGCATTAAAAGCCGTATAGACAGCATTACTTTTTGCAGCGCATGACAAATAAATAATTGCTTGAGCTATAGCTAACTCCCCTTCTGGCGATCCTAAACGTTCTTGGGTTTGCCATGCATCTAGAGCAATTTGTAATGCTCGAGGATCAGCATTGCCAATATCTTCTGATGCCATACGTAATACTCTTCTTGCGATATAAAGCGGATCACAACCGCCATCAATCATTCGGCAAAACCAGTACAAACTTGCATCTGGATCAGAGCCTCTTACAGATTTGTGTAGTGCTGAAATTTGATCATAAAACTGCTCTCCACCTTTATCAAAAGTACGGTGGCTTTGCTTTAATACATCCGATAGCATTTGATCGCTGACTTCGCTTTTATCAGTTGCTAAATCATTCAGTAACTCTAATAAATTCAAGAGCCGCCTACCATCACCATCAGCAGCCATAAATAACTTTGACTGCTGCGACTTACTCAATTGAATATTTTTATTACCCAAACCAAGCTCATCATCTGCTAGTGCTCGGTCTAATATTAATTTCAATGCAGGATCATCGAGTCTTTTGATGACATAGACTCTGGCTCTCGATAAGAGTGCGTTATTAAGTTCAAAGGAGGGATTTTCAGTAGTAGCTCCAATAAAGGTAATAGTGCCATCTTCCACGTAGGGCAGAAACGCATCTTGCTGAGCTTTATTAAAACGGTGCACTTCGTCTACAAATAAAATTGTACGTCTACCACCACTTTGATTGTACTGTGCACGTTCAACTGCAGCTCTTATATCTTTAACACCTGAAAGTACGGCAGATATTCGTTCTATATAGCTGTTGCTTAGTTCTGCTATCAGACTTGCTAAGGTCGTTTTCCCGGTACCTGGTGGACCCCAAAAAATCATTGAATGCAAATGATCTGATTCAATCGCCTGTCTTAGTGGCTTTCCTTCACTGAGAATATGATCTTGTCCAACATAGTCATTTAAAACTCTCGGTCTTAATCGATCAGCAAGAGGTCTGAAATCAGTTTCCGTCACTTGTAGTTTCCTGAGCACGAAAGTCTATAACATCATAGTCAGGTATTTCTTTGTAGACAAAGAGATCGTCACTTATGATTGGATTATTTCTCACATTGAGCATAGTAATTATTGTAATTTGACCGAGGCTATCATGTAGCTCTAGAAGATAAAGAATACCTTCTTTAAAACCTAGTTGAATTTTTTCAAAATTAGAACTGCTATCGATAGGCAATAATAAAAACCTTTGCATCTTTGAATCAGATTCTGCTTCATGCTCCGATTCTAATGCTAAGGTTTGAACGGTAAAGAATTCATTAATGTCTTTATTTTTCTGACTCAACAACATCATCGGTGAATTAACGATATTCTGGTCATAATCGTTTACATTCACTTGTTCTAGATCATCATCAATTGTCCAAACTGTCTTGCCATCAGCAATGATCAGTTGCTCGTATGGCGTCATTGTCTGCCAGCGAAAGCGACCAGGACGCTTCATAATAAATCGACCAGAGGCCGTATCCATCAGTCTTCTAGAACTACTAACAATTTGCTGCTGAAAGTTAGCATCGAAGCTTTCTAAATTTTCAAGATATGAATTTAATGCACTGGACGCATCTTTTTTATTTCCGAGTATATCTGCAAAGATAACTGAGTGGCTGAATAATAAAATCAGTAAATATTTGAATACCATTTTCATAAAACTAGTCCATTGAAGGTGGTGCAGGAGCAAGAACTTCCCTACTACCGTTTGATTGCATCTCAGTGACAACGCCAGTTGCTTCCATTTCTTCAATCATTCGAGCGGCTCTGTTGTAACCAACTTTAAGTCGACGTTGGACGCTTGATATCGATGCTTTTCTTGAATGGGTAACAAAGGCAACCGCTTCATCATATAACGCATCAACATCGTTATCGGAAGGCTCTGGAGCCATACCTGGTATATTGTCTGCAACACCGCCACCAGTAGTTATTTCTTCAACAAAGTCTGGCTCTCCACGCTTGCACCAATCGGCGACGACTTTATGTACCTCGTGATCGGCAACGAAAGCTCCATGAACCCTTGTCGCAATACTGGTTCCGGCTGGCATATAAAGCATATCTCCTTGCCCTAACAGTTGCTCAGCTCCCATCTGATCCAGGATGGTTCTTGAATCAATCCGACTCGATACCTGAAATGCAATTCTAGTAGGAATATTCGCTTTAATTAAACCGGTAAGCACATCAACACTAGGCCGCTGTGTTGCAAGGATCAAATGGATACCTGCTGCTCGGGCTTTTTGTGCAATTCTTGCAATTAGTTCTTCAACCTTTTTACCGACGATCATCATCATATCAGCAAGCTCATCGATCACTACAACCACTGAAGGCAGTACTTCAAGCTCTGGTGGATCGTATAGCATATTGTCCGTTGGTTGCCAGATAGGATCAGTTAAGGGCTCACCTTTCTTGTTGGCATTTTTTACTTTCTTGTTATAACCTGCAAGGTTTCTTACGCCAAGTGCCGACATTAATTGATATCGACGCTCCATCTCGCCAACACACCAACGTAATGAGTTTGCTGCATCTTTCATATCAGTAACAACAGGTGTTAATAGATGGGGAATACCATCGTAAACCGATAGTTCCAGCATTTTTGGATCAATCATGATCATCCGCACATCTTCAGGCTTTGACTTGTACAGCAAACTAATGATCATCGCATTAATACCAACAGACTTACCTGAACCGGTTGTTCCGGCAACAAGCATATGTGGCATTTTTGCTAAATCAACTACAACCGGTTGGCCTGCGATATCTTTTCCGAGACACATACTAAGGTTCGACGTTGCATCATCAAATGTTTTCGATGATATCACCTCACTTAAGCGAACCATTTCTCTGTCTTCATTAGGAATTTCAAGGCCAATAACTGACTTTCCCGGAATGACTTCAACAATACGAACACTAATCGCAGAAAGCGCACGTGCTAAATCTTTTGCAAGATTAGAAATTTTACTAACTTTTACACCAGGAGCTAAGTCTAATTCATAGCGAGTGATCACAGGCCCAGGGTGCACTTCCACAACTTGGGCATTAATTGAAAAGTCTGCTAACTTCATTTCTACAAGTCGTGACATTGCTTCAAGAGCTTCAGCTGAAACTTGATGAAGTTTTGCAGCAGCAGGATCAAGTAAAGCAACTGGAGGCATTTCGCCTTCAACTGGTTCATTAAATAATTTTACTTGCCGCTCTTTCTCTATACGCTGACTGGGTTCAACGCGATTAATAATCGGTTCTATTCTTACAGGCGCTCTTTTTTCAATTTTCTTACGCTCCTTTTTCACTGTCTCAACACGTTTCTGTGTTGCTTTTTTTACAGTGAAGTTCTCACGTGCTTGCTTAAACTTAATCAATACAGTGGTTGTCAGGTTAATAGAGATTCTACCTAGGTTATCCATTAACAATAGCCATGACATTCCAGTGAACCAGGTAAACCCAGTAAGAAATAAAGCCAGTAACATTAAGGTTCCACCCAAATAGCCAAAATATGGAACCAGAGAATCCTCCATGATCTTGCCTAAAATACCACCTGCCGTATAACTAGGTTGAATACTTGGGTCAAAGAAGTGCATATGAGCTAAACCAGAACCCGCTAGTAAAGTTAAAATAAAACCAACACTTCTAAAAGTAATAAATAGTCGATGATTTTCTTCCGTTTCAGTTTCAGATTGATGACTGAGATAGCCCACATAGGCAACCATTAGAGGAAATACGTAAGCGAGATATCCAAAGAAATGAAGAAACACATCAGCGAACCAGGCGCCAGCTCGACCACCCGCATTATTCACTAAACTATTTTGACCATTAAAGGTCCATCCTGGATCTGCAGGACTGTAAGTCATCATTGCCAAGAATAAAAATAAGGCAACAGTAACCAGAAGGATCATAATGCCTTCTTTAAATCTTTTACTCATTGGGTTGGCGAGTGTCTTTCCTGACTTTTTAGCTTTAGTCACCATGCTTCTCATCTTAGTATTAGCCTTGGGCTTTTTTGTTGTTGCTTGTTTCAATCTAAGTCCATTTCCTATTATTATTTTTCAAATTCCAAACTTATACAATCATACCTTATTTTCCACGGAATTTGGGTATCGGAATTAATCCACTTTCCTTAACTTCTTCCATAACCATGTATGATCGTGAACTGCTTACACCTGGTAAGGTTAATAGTGTGTCACCTAATAGTTCTCTGTATGCAGCCATATCAGCCACTCTCGTTTTCAAGAGATAATCAAAATCACCCGATACAAGATGACACTCAAGAACTTCTGGTAACAATTTTACTGCTTTTTTAAATTCTATAAATACATCTTTTGAAGTGTGGTTTAACTTTATTTCTACAAAAGACAGTAAGCTTGCTGACAATTTCTGTGGATTAAGTTCAGTGCGATAGCCACAAATAAACTTTTTTTTCTCCAGACGTTTCACTCGTTCAAGGCAAGGTGTAGGGCTTAAATGCACCCTTCTTGCTAGCTCAACATTACTGATCTTGGCATTTAGCTGTAGCTCTTGCAAGATTTTGAGATCTGTTCTATCGAGTTTATAATCGCCACGTTCCACAGAATAATTCTCTATTCATTTAGAATTAACCTTATATTATCCTATTTTCACACAATATAATAGTCAGATATTTCACATTATCTCACATATACTAGTCAAAAATATCAACCACTTAAATCAAGGATTTATTATGTTAATCGGTGTACCAAAAGAAATTAAAAATAATGAGTTTCGTGTCGGCATGGTTCC
This sequence comes from Gammaproteobacteria bacterium, assembly GCA_024206355.1. GTDB lineage: Bacteria > Pseudomonadota > Gammaproteobacteria > Enterobacterales. The sequence continues at coordinate 7,333 of JAAGZM010000298.1, forward strand.
ATCAAGTGTCAGAGAATTAATCGCTGCAGGTCATGACGTTATTGTTGAGCATAATGCAGCCATCGGTATTGGCTTTACTGATGATGATTATACTGATATTGGTGCGAAAATCATTGATACACCAGAGCAAGTATTTGCTGAAGCAGACATGATCGTTAAAGTAAAAGAACCTCTCTCTGAAGAAAGAGCAAGACTACGTGAAGATCAAATCTTATTTACTTATCTTCATTTGGCTCCTGATTTACCTCAAACTGAAGACTTGATTAAGTCTAAAGCAGTTTGTATTGCCTACGAAACTGTTACTGCTGACAATGGTGGATTACCACTTTTAGCACCAATGTCTGAAGTTGCTGGCCGTATGTCTATCCAAGCTGGTGCTCAATGTCTTGAAAAGTCTCACGCAGGTCGCGGTATGCTTCTTGGTGGTGTTCCTGGTGTTAAGCCAGCTAAAGTAGCAATTATTGGTGGTGGTGTTGTTGGTAATAATGCTGCACAAATGGCCGTCGGCATGGGTGCTCATGTAGTTATTCTTGATAGAAACATTGATGTTCTACGTAATCTTAATGTGCAGTTTGGTTCTTCTGTAGAAACAATCTTTTCTAGCAAAGATGCATTAGACGAGCATGTATTAAGTGCTGATTTAGTTATTGGTGGTGTACTTATCCCTGGTGCTGAAGCACCTAAGCTTGTGACTGCCGATATGATCAAACGTATGAAGCCTGGCGCTGCTGTTGTAGATGTTGCAATTGACCAAGGTGGTTGTTTTGAGACTTCTCATGCGACTACACATGCTGAGCCAACTTACATTATTGATGACGTTGTTCACTATTGTGTTGCTAATATGCCTGGCGCTGTGCCACGCACATCAACCTTTGCACTAAATAACGTTACACTGCCGTTTATTCTGCAGTTGGCTAACAAAGGCTACAAAAAAGCACTAGCTGATAACGCTCATCTGCTTGAAGGTCTGAATGTATATCGTGGTCAAGTAACTTGTGAAAGTGTCGCAAGAAACTTAAACTTTGATTATGTAGCTCCTGCAACTGCACTCGGTCTTTAATTTCGATTGAAAGCTTTGCACTCTGGGATATTTCCGATCCCAGAGTGTTTACTGCCTCCATTTGCGGCGTAATTCAATTAAATCAGTTGATCAGTGCCGAGTCGCAATGTATAAAAATGATAATGACAAGTTAAAATTATCAAGCCAACAAATCAAGTTGTTTTAAACTTTAAACTACAACCACATTTTCCCAAGAAAGCTTGCCCCAGAGCCTGCCCCAGGAGTGAAACGACTGCTTTGGGTATGAACGCAGTGAATGTTTTGGGTGCGCAAAGGCACGATCGCTGAGACAAGATGACATCCCAAATTAAACAAGTTGTAGACTTCAGCGTGAGCA
>JAAGZM010000299.1 GCA_024206355.1 Gammaproteobacteria bacterium
AAATCTCCTGAAGTCAGAAACAGAGCATAAAGTGGGTATTAAAATTAAGCGGCAAATGGCTGGTTGGGATAATGACTACTTACTAAAAGTGCTACAAATATTTTAATGCGATTGCCCTAAAGCTTATGGTGATATTTCTTCTCTTTCATCTCAATTCAACGTTTCCCGAAAAGCGGTTTATCTAACGCGAGACAAGGGGCTGGAACACCTTGATAAGTTACTATCAGATACTGAAGACGGTACGCCTGTTTATATTGATGACAAGCAAATTGACCGCACTATCATTGCAATGTCTATTGCGGGTGTAAATTCTATCCGTTCGATAGAGAATTGCTTGCCTTTGATTTATCCTAACGTCACCCGCAGTTTTGGTTATATACAAGCCTTACAAATCAAGGCTCAGGGAAAGGCTAAAAAATGTAATGCCCAGGTCGAGCTATCTTCAGTCAACTCTATCGCCATCGATGAAGTCTTTTGTCAGAATGAACCTGTACTCGGAGGTATTGATTTAGATAGTGGTTTTTTAGTCTCACTCTCACATGAAAAGCACAGAGACGGGGTGACATGGCAAAAGGTACTCGAAGCGGGCCAATGACAAGGCTTATCACCCTTACATATTGTCAAAGATGGCGCTAAAGGCATGGCTAAAGGGGTCAATCTTGTTTTCCCCAATACCGAGCATCGTGATGATGCGTTTCATGCATTATATATTACTTCAAAGTCCGTGTTTAAAGTTGAAAAGCGCGCTTACCGCTACATTGCTCAAGTGTATGAGCTTGAAAAGGAGTTAGAGAAAGCGCTAAAAGACAAGGACGCTGTTATTTTAGAGGCGCTTGAATTGGCAACTGAAAAAATGGATAAATCAATTGAGCGTTACGAGCTTGCAGCACGCGGCTATCACCAACTTCACAATGCACTTCGCAGTGTTCATAGTGATACTGTAATCGACTTAATGTCACCTGATGCAGCACAAGCCTTATTAACCTTGAGTGCGCATTTACTAGCGCAAGCAAACCACCCCGACTGTCATAGCGCTGCACGCTATATCAGTAATAGGCTCAATGGTTTAACATTAGCCACCGCTGATTTTTATCAAAAACAACTCAGTTTATGTGCAACTTACCCTCAAGAAATAGTGGCATTAGCATGCTACTATTTTGAGTATCACCGTTCAATTAAGCTTAAGAAAATATACAAAACTCACCTTTCAAAGGTCCAGCGAGATATGCTTGCTGCTTATCATTATATTTACAAAGAGCTTAACGAAGTCAGCGCCGATAAGTTAATGACAACAGTAGCGAAATTGTTGACAAAAAGGCACAGAGCCTCCAGTGCGATTGAAGGGCTTAATGCCTTATTACGGCCTTA
>JAAGZM010000300.1 GCA_024206355.1 Gammaproteobacteria bacterium
GCACCTCTGACACCGATACCGGTGTTTGAAATAATGTGCTTTCAATTATAAATTTCAACATTTCTTACTCCTTTTTTATTTAACTAACTAATATCTATTATACTACATTTATTTATTATGTCTATCTATTTATATTCCATACTTTTGTTTAAGATTCGTATATTTTAGTGTAGGACAATCCCTGTCATGGAAACTCTTAAAATACCGTGGATATGACAACTAAATATCAGAGTCAACCTCGTTGCCCCAACAATCCCAGCCAGCAGCCTTTTCTCTTGCGAATAATTCAATTCTTGGTACATCACCGCAGAGAGCCACAATGTCATCATGAAATTCTTTTGGTTTCTCGGAGTGTCTACCTACAATTGCCTTACGAACTGATCGCACACTATGAGAATTAGGTTTTGGTTTTCCTTTAGTTGCTATTAGACAACTTTCCGATCCCGCCCTTGTCCAGAACCCCATCCCGAAAAACATTTTTTCTCTTTTTGTTAATTTCACCCAAACTAGAGCAGTCATTGTTTTGAGCGTAAAGCCCCAGGCTTCCACTACATCCAGAGCTTCTTGTGGCTGTGAGCCCACCCACCACATTAGCAACACACAGTCATCAGCGGCAATTGATTCTACCGGTAAGCTCTTAATATCCTCAATACTCATAACTGGGTATTGAGATTCAGATCCGGATTTCATTGATCCGCCGGTGTTTTTGTTATTAAACGACCAGGGCGGATCTGCGTAAATCACGTTATATTTATTTTTCATTTCCATTCCTCCCATAGCCAGTCTATTTTTGACTTCAACTGAAATTCATCTACGCAAAAAAATCTTAATAAAGCAAAAATGCCTATAGGCCAAATGATAACACATAGTATGAATGTAGCTATAGCACCAACCTTTTTA
>JAAGZM010000301.1 GCA_024206355.1 Gammaproteobacteria bacterium
ACTGTAAACTCAACAACCTCTTTGTTACAAAGACCAGCACCAGCTTTCAATGTGTCATTTACATGTGACTGGATACTATCATCATCGTCAAGGACAGCAGCAATACCACCTTGAGCGTAGAAGGTTGATCCTTCAGATAGAGGTCCTTTACTAAGTACTGCAATAGAACCAAGATCTGATAGCTGTAATGCACAACTTAGACCTGCGGCACCGCTGCCAATAATTATCACGTCATGGAGACGAGAGATGTTATTCATATGTTTTTTAAGACCTTTTCTGTTACTCTTGCGTTACAAAAATCACGAGTTTTATCAATTATTAGTAATTTTAATGATTTTTTTAAAAAAATACGAACTTATTCTACGATCTACTGTCTATCACCGTAATCGTGGAGCATTGGTTTTTCCATGGAGAGTGGAAAAATGACAGAACCAGAAGTTGCTTCTGAGGTTGATAAGGCGCTAGTCTTAAAAGTTCAGGCAGGAGATAAAACTGCTTTTGATGTGTTGGTACGAAAATATCAACAGAAGACAATGAACGTGGTGTCACGTTATATAAAAGACAGTTCTGAAGTTATGGACGTCACACAAGAAGCTTTTATTAAAGCTTATAGAGCGTTACCTAACTTTAGAAATGAAAGTGCCTTTTATACCTGGCTGTACAGAATAGCCATAAATACATCGAAGAATTATTTGGTTGCCCAAGGACGACGGCCTCCAAAGACAGATCTAGACGCAGCTGATGCTGAACAATATAGCATAGCGCCGGGCTTAAAAGAGAGTGCTAGCCCTGAACGTCTATTATTGACAGATGAATTACGAAAAGTTGTTTTTGATGTAATTGAAGAGTTGCCAGAAGATTTACGCTCAGTAATTACTTTAAGAGAACTAGAAGGCTTAAGTTACGAACAGATAGCGGATATTATGGATTGCCCAGTTGGAACTGTAAGATCACGTATATTTAGAGCAAGAGAAGCTATTGATGAGCGTATAAAACCGTTGATCACTTACTGAACAATTGGTACATTGGAGTATTGGGCAATGCCCGAAACGAGGGTTGAGAAAGCATGACTGAACAGAAAAGACAAAATGTAGCTGCAATAATGGATGATGAATATGCTTCTAATGCTGAAATTGAAGCGTTGGTTAGCGATCCTGAAATGCGTTCAATTTGGTCTCGATTCCACTTAGTGCGTGATGTGATTCAGGGTGATGTACCCGAAGTTATCAACCCACAACTTAATTCTCGTATCTTTAAAGCAATTCAAGATGAGCCTGCTTTACTTGTTCCATCAGCTCGTCGTGAAGTGATGACATGGCCTAAAATAATTAAAGGTTGGTCTGAGCAGGTAACTGGCTTTGCAATCGCAGCATCTGTAACGGCTATGATGGTTCTAGGTATGCAATCTTTAAATACGCCTGAAGATATAGGTATTGATAATTCCGCAATCACTTCACTGGAACTCCTTAACGTTGATAGTTCATTAATTGCTGATGAAACTGAATATTCCGTTGATCAGGAATTACTTATCGAATTTACTCGTCAACAAAGTCTTTATGGTTTACATGATATGTCACCACTGGTCAGTGTTGTAAATTACACGGTTCCTATCAAACTAAAACCAACAAGTGAGCATGTTTATTTCAATCTTGATGATGAAGAAAGTTCTAAACCTAAAAAGTAACCTTTCTTAAGTATGAAGTAATATGATAGTACAGCCTGCAAGAGTTGTTGCGGAAACTGATGTCAGTTATTTGCTTGAAACACTTCCAAAGTTAGCATGCCCTCGATGTGAAGCAGGTCAAGGTTGCGGTGGAGGGATTCTCGCCCAAGCATTCGCAAACAAAACATACCAACTCTCTATCAATAAAAACACATCTTTAAAAATTAATGAATTAGTGCAAATAGGTATTAAATCCTCATTGCTTGTTCGTGCCTCGATGCTTGTATATTTAGTACCTCTCATTTTTATGATTGCCTTTGTTGTTCTCGTGGGTAGTTTTACTAATTACCAAGATCTTTACACAGTTGCTGGTGCAGCGGCAGGAATGTTAGTTGGTACCTTTGTGGCAAAAAAATTATCAAATCTGGCTATTCATGACAGCATTTCCTCACCAGTACTTATTGATGACGATAAAGATAGTTGCTGGTATCATGCCCAATAACATGCACCTATGATAATGGGTACATAGTCTGTTACATCTTTAACT
>JAAGZM010000302.1 GCA_024206355.1 Gammaproteobacteria bacterium
ATGACATAAGTATCCTTTTATTGTCGCCAGATCCGTAAATTGGATGGCTCTAGTTCTTTTGTTGAACGAAAAGGGTTAATATCTAGACCGCCTCTCCTTGTATACCGGCAGTAGACAGATAACTCTTTAGGTTTGCAGTAATGCATTAGATCAACAAAAATTCGCTCTACACAAGGCTCATGGAAGGCTTGATGATCTCTAAAAGAAATCAAATATTTAAGTAATAACTCATGCTCAATAGGAGAGCCTGTATACGAGATAAAAACACTAGCCCAGTCAGGTTGGCCTGTAACCATACAATTACTTTTAAAGAGATGGCTATAGAGCTGCTCAGTTACAGGCATTTGGTTAAACTTAACGGCTCCTTGTAAGTAATCTGGGCTTAGTTGATAACTATCAATTGATACATCAAGAGTATCTAAGCATAACCCAGTACCTTCTTCTACTCTAGGCCACGCTTCTTTGGCTGAATATAAGGTGATATCAACAGGTGAATTAACAATCTCACTTAAATCATTTGTCAAAACATCTGACACAGCTTCTTTAGATTCAAATTGACTCTGGTTGAATGAATTTAAATATAATTTAAATGATTTTGATTCGATAAGGTGTGTTGATTCGGCTGAGTACTGAAATCTTGCACTAGCCACCTGCGGCATACCTTTGCTATTTAGCCAAGATAGTTCCCAGGCATTCCAAATATCGATACCTTTGAAGGGTAACGGTAAATTTATGCCAATATCATCACGAAGAAGTTGACGAGGGATAGGAGTTAATAGTTTTGGATTGTAAGTTGTTTCATAGGCAGTATTTTTGCCTAGTTGCCATTCTTTCATCGAATTGAGTGCATCATTGGTAAATTTTAATAAAGTTTACCATAGCTCTACTAAGGGGACTAATGCTCAGATATTTATTGCTCAGATATTTATTGGTTAGGAGAAATTATGTGTTGCTGTTTTGAAGTACATAATCATAATTCAGAGCCGGTCAATTGAGGATCCTAGGTTTAACCATTAGAGGTTCCTGTTAAGCCTTTGTATCATTACAGTTCCCTTGTTGGTATTATGTGATTTAAAACACAGCTTTGTTAAATAAATGCTTTCTTAAACAACGTCTTCGAAACTAACCTCAACAAAAAAATCCCCTTTTTTAGAAGAAAAAGGAATTTGTATTACTTTTCCTTGGCAATGATGGTGAATTTCATGATTTTTACCGGCAATTACTGTGGGTGTTGCCATATTAAAATCATGACCTGCATCAGCAAGAATTCTTTTTGCTCCACCGGTCACCATATTGGTGATTTCACCGACCATATCAGTAACTGTTTCATCGATTGAAGTAATTTTTTCACCTAACATATTACAGGTAATATCCAATATAGCAGCTTCAGAAAAGGTAATAGAAAGAGAACCTTTAACTTTATTGCCTACCATACCAATAATACCGGTTACATCACCTCTGGCAATATTAGTTTTTTTCAACATTGGAGGTTTATGATTTGCATCAGTTTGAGCCATTGTTGAAAGGACATTAAGTAGTGATCCTAAAAATGGATTTATAAACTCTACATTGATACTCAAAGTCTTATTCCTTTAGATAAACATGTATCTATTATAGCTAAAACTAACAACTCAACAAGGGTATTAATCTATCTTTTTCATCGTTGATTTTAGTTCTTCTAAAGCTTGAGGATTGTTAATAAGAGCTGTAAGCTGCTCAAGTTTTTCTTCATCCTCTAGAATAGAACGAACATCTTCTTCAGTTATCCCTATTTTCTTCTGCCATGCATCCAAATCAATATTTTCAACACCAGAATTAATCACTCTACCGAGCCTTCCAATAACATTATCTAAACTCAATTTAGTTTCCTGATCTAAAGTTTTTAACATCCAAAGTGCAATAACTTGAAAGTGTGGAACTAGTTTTGATTCAGTTTTAAAAGGCTCACCAGAGCGAGATAATACAAGCTGAATCACTAATACAGTTGCTGTAACTAGAAACGCACCTTTTACTGCACCAAATGCTGCGCCTAACACACGATCGATTGGCCTTAACCCAGCAAGACTAATTACACTGATAAGTATGATCTTTAATAAATTAAATACAATAAATGTTGATAGAAACGGAATGATCCAACTTAACAATAAGATTAGAGCCTGTGACTCAATAAAGTCTTCAAGCCAGTGAGCGACTTCAGGTGCGAAGACACGTGCGATAATAAATGCTGCAATCCAGGCAACTAAAGATAGTGTTTCATGGATAAATCCACGCCAGAAACCTATTCCAATTGAAACAGCTAATGCTGTCAATACAAGTATATCTATCCAGTTCATTGTCATCCTAATTTGTTATTGGCTTGCTACAGGCTTAAGTATGCCTAATTGATTTTGTGCAGCTAAATGGCCGCGTGCTGCAGCTTGCTCTATCCAAAATTTAGCAACCTCAGGGTAAATTTTATAGCCTCTACCGTCAGACCATTGCATACCTAGCTGATACTGACTATCACTATGGCCTTGCATGGCTGCAATTGCGTACCAGTGATAGGCATTTTTATGACTTTGCTTGACCCCTATACCTAATTGATAGAGTCGAGCAACTAAATATTGGGCATCAACTAAACCTGAATCTGCTGCAATTTTTAAAAGTGTATAGATTAGAATATCTCGTTCACTCGATGAGGCGGATATTTCAGTCTCACCTTTAGGAAATAACATTAACTTAGCCTGTAATAAACTTGCAGCAGGATTTTTCTCTTTAACTAGATCCTTAATGAGCTTTTTAGCTTTATCATTATTTTTTGTGAATAACTCACCGTCGTATAGTAAGCCTGACAAGATAATAGGAGCTTTTTTATCTCCGCCTTTGTTTGCTAGATAAAGATATTTATAGATCTCACCGGCATCATCTGCCGATGTATTACTTTGATAGAGCAATTGGGCATATTGACGTAAAGCCGTTGGGTTTTCGTTATCTACTTCATCACTCAAACTGAGTTTATATTCTAGAAAATTTTTGCAAGATAGCTCTTTGTAATCATTACTTTCTACAAACAAAGCCATGCCACAGGCAGCTATGGGAAATACGGTGAGATGAGTTGTTACTTGCATCAGAGGTTTTGGGTATCTTACAAGAACTGGATCTTCTTCACACGGATTAATCTCAGGGTAAAAAACAATAACATTATCTGGAGTACTTTCACTGACAAGCCCAAGTAGCCGCCATTCTCCAGAGGGTGTCTGTATAAATGAAGCCGTTCCCTGATAGTGATTTCCAAGTCTAATATGAGTAGAGTTAATTACGATAGAGCGTGATTGAAAATCAAATTCAGCGCCGTTGACAGTTCCTTGATGCTTTATGCCTAGAATAGGATCGCGCAAGTTTTTTGCATCAAAACCAACCCAAGTAATATCAGGAAACTGGTTCTGGCTAACAAGATTAGAAAATTCACCAGGTGTGATTAGTTTTGCCGGTTTAACCTTTAATTGTTTTAAATTAAGCGAGTTTTTAAATTTGATATAAGCAAGATTATTAGCCGTTGAAGCGATCGAGTTACTAATATATTTATGATGACTGTAGATTTCTTCTGTTTCAAAGCAACCGTCAGCCACTGAGTTAAAGGGTCTTTTCTGACCAATACAGACTTTAACTTTCGAAACTTGCTTACTTGATTCCTCATGCATCACACAACTCGCACTTGTGATAGCATAATCAGAAGATATTATAATTCCAGTACAGGATGTTTTTAAACCGTTATCAGGGTTAATAAATTCAATGAATACTACGGATCGCCAATCATTTTCAGCAACGTTTTTTCCATTAACAATGGCTTGTACATAACCAGAGAGTACAATAAACAGAATAATAGTCGATTGCAGCAATTTCATCTTGGCTCACCAAAATATAAATTGCTATCAATTTTCCAGCTGTTCAACTTTCTCTTTTTGAGTGGCAAAAGCTATTTTCTGACCATCTAGTAATTGTATAAAATCTTGTAATATTTCAGCCGTTTCATTTAATCTTGGATCTGGCTTATCATCTTTCTCATCAATATCATCAATACTTGCGATAATCTCAAGTCCTTTTTCCAATCGGCGTTTATTTTCTCTTGTAAGGACCTTATCTTCACGCTCTTTACGCTTTGCTTTACGCTTATCGAAGTTTAATGATAAAGATTTATCATCATTATGTTCTAGATATTCGTTAATATCATCTATAAGGTATCTAAACTCTTTATCGGTAGTAATCCGATTTATATGAGCATCTTTTAAC
>JAAGZM010000303.1 GCA_024206355.1 Gammaproteobacteria bacterium
CGCGAGCCCACTTGGATGTGATTTCGGCGCGTCTGAAAAAGATGCCTTTGCACCAACAGCCTGGTATCGAAGTGCTTAAGATCGATATTCCTCATCTTCCTTATCAAGCTCTTCAGGAGACTTAATTTTCTTAGGAATTTTAGGCTTACGAGCCGACTGTAAGAGGATCATTGCCCCACCCATGATGATCGCCACTGCAATAAGAAAAAATAATAAAGCCTCAAACATTATCGAATCAACTTCTCAAGAAGCAACTGATAAATATCCGTCAATTGACTAAGATCTGAAACACTGACACATTCATCAATTTTATGAATTGTTTTATTGATGGGACCAAGCTCGATCAACTCATGACTCATCTTAGAAATAAACCTCCCATCAGAAGTGCCTCCAGCAGTAGAAAGCTGAGATTGAAAACCACAAACTTCCTCAATGCATTCTAGAGTAGCAGAAATTAAAGGACCAGATTTCGTCAAGAAAGGTTCACCAGAAAGCTTCCAAGCTAACTCATAATCAAGCTGATGGTTATCAAGGACTGTATCAACTTGTTGTTGAAGGGAGTCGGTCGTTTGTTCCGTTGAAAAACGGAAATTAAATTTAACTCTCGCTTCACCAGGAATAATATTTTCAGCAGAGCCAGACTCAAAAGATGTTATTTGAAAACTGCTGGAAGGAAAGTCATCATTACCATTATCCCAAATCGTTTCTGCAAGCTCATCAAGAGCAGGTAGCGCCAAATGAATCGCATTACTAGATGTATCTGGGTAAGCAACATGACCCTGATGCCCATTGACATGAAGAGAGCCAGATAAAGAACCACGGCGGCCATTTTTGATAGTATCACCAACATGAACGCTGCTAGAAGGTTCACCCACTAAACAGAAATCAACGCGTTCAGCTCTTTCCATAAGAGCTTCAACAACCCGCACCGTACCATTAATAAAAGGACCCTCCTCATCGCTAGTGATTAAAAATGCAATACTGCCAGCATGATCTGGATATTTCTCAGTGAAGCGTTCCGTGGCAATGATCATTGCCGCTAACGAGCCCTTCATATCAGCAGCACCTCTTCCAAAAAGGTGACCATCTTCAAGTACTGGATCAAAAGGAGGAAATCGCCATAAATTTTCAGGTCCTGGAGGAACAACATCTGTATGACCTGCAAATAAAAATACGGCAGCATTGGGATCAGAGCCCTGACGTTTAGCCCAAAAGTTTTTCACATCAGCAAAGGGAAAGTCCTCGATCTCAAAATCACATTTCTTCAAATGTTGACAAAGAATTTCCTGACAACCTGAATCTTCAGGCGTAATTGAGCGACGTCTAATAAGCTCACTGGTTAAATCAATAAGGTCTTTGTCCATGACTAGGAATCCTTAATAAGAAAGTGGTTAAAAGAACGCACAGGCGACAGTTGATAAATAACGGAAGATTGTTGCATAGTAATTTCTCTGGCATATCCTCTAGGATCATATACCCAACTAGATTTTCCTGAAGGACTATCAATTGTCAATTGAAAGCGCCATTGATAGGTCTGTTGTTTGCGAACAGGTTGCTTTTGCGACCAAAAGAAATTAAATCGATTAATTTGTTTTGCGTCACTAATGAGCTGAACTTGATTTGTTGACGAATCAGTAACTTTAATCTCAGCTGACCAAGTATGTGGTGTTAGGATGAAAATCAATATTAATAAAATAAATTGCTTCATCAATTAAATCCTTTTTGTATCAAACTTACAATCGTAATCACTCGATGCTCCTGAGCAATTCATTTATCCCTACTTTAGAAAGTGTTTTTTCATCAACCTGCTTAACAATGACTGCACAGTAAAGAGAGTATTTTCCGTCTGCAGAAGGAAGATTTCCTGATACAACAACTGATCCTGCTGGAATGCGACCATAGGTCACTTCTTCAGTCTCGCGGTTATAGATCCGTGTACTTTGGCCAATATAGACGCCCATAGAGATAACAGAGTCTCTTTCTACGATGACACCTTCGACCACTTCTGAGCGAGCACCGATAAAACAGTTATCTTCAATAATTGTCGGGCCGGCTTGCAAAGGCTCTAGAACACCACCAATACCTACGCCACCAGATAAATGTACGTTCTTGCCAATTTGAGCACAGGAACCTACGGTTGACCAAGTATCTACCATTGTACCGCTATCAATATAGGCGCCAATATTGATATAGCTTGGCATTAGTACAACATTTGGAGCGATGTAAGCTCCCTGTCTTGCCATAGCCATAGGAACAACTCTTGTATCTCCTGCTGCGAATTGGGCTGCCGTTTTATCTGCGTATTTGAGAGGCACCTTGTCATAATATTGGGAAACTCCGTCACCCATCACCTGATTCTCTCTAGCTCTAAAGGATAGTAATACAGCTTTTTTAAGCCATTGATTTACAACCCAATCACCGCTACTTTTATCGGCAACACGTAATTGACCGTCATCTAATAAATCTAGGGTTTTATCAATAGCAGACTTTAAATCTGCAGGCATATTGTTGGGGCCATAATCTGCGCAATTTTCAAAACCGCTTTCAATAAGTGTTTTAAGATCAGAATAATCAGTCATCATTTTTCCTTTTTTCATTTGTTGATTTTTGTATATTTTCTGGATGCTCAGATTCTACATACTTGCAAATTAATTCTCGTAATTGCTTTTGTTCATCCAGAGATTCTAAAGGCTTCTCTTTATGGTTGGTAATTGAAAATATGTCTTCAACTTTTTCACCTAAGGTAACAACTTTGGCACTATGCAGTTCTACATCGAGCTGTCTAAATGCCTGGCCAATTCGTGCTAGTAACCCAGGTTTATCAAGTGCATCCAATTCCATTAATGTACGCTTTCCATTTTCTGAAAGTGTAAATTTAACTTTTGTTTTTATATCGAAATGTGAATAGCGATGTGGTGTTCGACGTTTCAAGTGTCTAAACTGGTTATCGGGTTTTTTTAAGTTTATACTAAGATTTTTTTTAATACTTTGTAATCTTCGCTCGCTATTAATTGGATGTCCGTCGGTCTCAAGAATTACAAAAGAGCCCAGAATAAAGCCATCATTTGTAGAGTGCAGGCTGGCATCTTGAATACTCAGATTTTTTTCGTAAAGTAAGGTTGTGATCAATGTGAAGTAATTAGCATGCTTTGGCATATAAACAAAGACTTCAGTGGCATCAGTATCTTGTTGTCGATACAGTGAAATAAGAGGTCCTGACTTATCATGATTAATAATTTCTTCTGTCTGCCATGCAATTCGTTCTACAGAGGTTCGGATAAAATAATCATCCTTGCAGTATGCCCAGAGTTTTTTTATTGCATTGCTACTGATACGCTTTCTTTTCAAAATCTGCATAACTTGATTCTTAGCTTCATCAATGGCTTCATCCGATTTCTTTGGATTTTCCAGACCTCTATCGAGAGCTTGATAAGTCAGTTGATAAAGATTTTTAAGAAGAGAATCTTTCCAGTTGTTCCAAATATTAGGGCTTGTAGCCCTGATGTCTGCAACGGTTAATAGATACAAATTATTCAGGCGCTCGGTGGTTCCCATAATCTGAGCAAACTGATTAATGACGTCAGGATCGGTAATATCTTTTCTTTGAGCCGTTCGAGACATTACAAGGTGATTTTTTACCAGCCATGAGACAAGTTCCGAATCATCATCATTCAGACGGTGGTTATGGCAAAAATCAAGAGCGATATCTGCTCCAATATCTGAGTGATCCCCACCTTGCCCTTTGCCAATATCATGGAAGAGACCTGACAAATAAAGTAGTTCTTTTTTCTTAACCTGCTTGATTACTTTTGTACATAAAGGAAATACTTCTTCACTTTTAGACTCTGAAAAAGTAGCAAGATTGTCCATAACAAAAAGTGTATGTTCATCAACCGTATAGATATGAAAAAGGTCGTATTGCATTTGTCCAAGAATACGTGCATAGGAAGGCAAATAAGCTTTTAACACGCCATAACGTTTCATTAAAACAAAAGGCTTTCCTATACCATGAGGGTGCCTTAGTAGTTGTAAAAATAAATCTTTATTTTTGTTCTTCGAACGGAAGACATCATTATTAATTAACTCCCGATCAATAATAATTCTTCTCAGTGTTGGTGCTCTTACACCTCTTAGAGCTGGATGATCCGCAAGATGTAAAAAAAGTTTTAGAAGGCAAGCAGGGTTATCTCTAAATACGTTTTCATGACGAATTTCGATTTGCTGCCCATGGATTTGAAAGTCATCATCAAGTTCGGTAATTTTATGATCAGTATCGTAGCCAAGAATCGTCTCAGAAAAATGCTGCAAAAGCATATCATTTAATTCGCGAATGGTTTTTACCACTCGATAATATCGCTTCATCATTCGCTCTACATCAGTGAGATATTCACCATCTTTCATTCCAAGCATTTCAGCAACAGGCTTTTGATGATCAAATAGCAATCTATCCTCTGCACGGCCAGCAGCGATATGTAGAGCAAATCGTACACGCCAGAGAAAATCTTCACACTTTTTTATTGTCATAAATTCTGTAGTAGTTAGAAATCCCATCTTTATAAGTTGTTTGAGATTATTAACATGAAAGTGGCGTTGGGCAACCCATCCTATTAGTTGAATATCTCTTAAAGTGCCTGGGCTTTTTTTTATATTTGGTTCTAGAGAATAAGACGTTTTTTGAAATTTTAGATGCCTGTTACGCTGCTCTTGGTATTTGGCTTCAAAAAAACTTTTACCAGACCAAATTTGCTTTGGGCCAGTCAGTTCTTTCATATTCAAAAATAAGTCGGTATTTCCTGCAATGTTTCTGGACTCTAAAAGGTTAGTGGCAATACTAATATCGTTATTAGCGAGATTTTTGCAATCTTTAAGACTGCGAACACTGTGACCTATATCCAGCCCAACATCCCAAAGCATGGTGATGAATTGTTGTATTGATTCTTCAAAACCTGACAGTCTATTAGGGTATAAAATAAGTAGATCGATATCTGAATGAGGATGCAACTCACCACGGCCGTAACCCCCAACAGCGACTAAAGATAGTTGTTGCTCAAAATCACTAACAATTTGTTGCCATAGATGTGCTAATAAGCTATCGATACTGAATGAGCGGGTATTAATCAGTTCAACAACAGGGGTGCGTTGCTTAAACTTATTAACTAGCAGTTGAGACGCTTGCTGAAGATACTCTTTATAGTCAACAATCTGCGAATCTGCTCGCAAATACTCCTCATTAAGGATATTTATCTTAGTAGTTATGCTTGTTTGAACCATGGTTCATCTGATCTTGCTGTGAATACTTCAAATCCATCTGCTGTTACTGCAAGAGTATGTTCCCATTGAGCCGAGAGGCTGCGATCTTTGGTGACAACTGTCCAACCATCTTGTAATAATTTACTGTGCCTTTTGCCAAGATTTAACATAGGTTCAATGGTGAAACACATACCTTCAGTCAGTTTCATCCCTGTTCCTTGATGACCGTAGTGAACAACTTGAGGTTCTTCATGGAAAACTTTTCCAATTCCATGGCCACAGTACTCTCGCACGACACTGAGGTTGTATTTATTCGCAAATGATTCAATTGCATGACCAATGTCACCTAAAGTTGCTCCAGGTTTTACTTGCTCCATACCAAGATAAAGCGCTTCTTGAGTTAGTTTGCAAAGTCTTTCTGCTCGGATAGGTGTTTTGCCTATGGTGAACATTTTACTGGTATCACCATGATAGCCATCTTTAATAACGGTGATATCAATATTGATGATATCGCCATCTTTCAACTTTTTGTTAGAAGGAATACCATGACAGATAACATTATTAATTGAAGTGCAGATAGATTTTGGGAAGCCGTGATAATTCAAAGGCGCAGGTATTGCCTGTTGAACATTGACCATATATTCATGACAGATACGATCAAGTTCATCAGTTGTAACGCCTTTTACAACATGAGGGGCTATCATTTCCAGAACATCAGCAGCTAGTCTCCCAGCTATTCGCATTTTTTCTAGTTCATCTGCTGTTTTGATAGTTGCTGCCATTTTTATCGGGGGTTCTCTTTGTTAGGCCAATATAATTTACAGCATTATAACCTTGTCTATAATTTTAGTTGCCTTTAATTTCAATAAAATTGCATGAATATGTTGATCTGATTGCAAATAGGCGATAAAAGTAAATGAATTGTCAGCAAAATTAACAAATTATGAAGCATCTAAAAAATATGAATATCGTTTTTAAATTGAGCTCACTTGCGGTGACCAATTCCAATGGTGGAATTAATCACTTTCAAATGAATCAAATTATTAATGACATTATGTTTCTTAAAAACAAATATTCAATTCGTCCTGTTATTGTCAGCTCGGGTGCTATTAATGCTGGGCGTTCGATTTTTTCGGCGTTTGACAGCAGTGATATGGCATCCCTTCAAGCTAGCTCATCAATTGGACAAGTGATATTGATGCAAAAGTTTCAGGAGAAATTTGCTAAGCAAGGACAAATAATATCTCAAGTTTTACTGACTCATGAAGATCTTAAAAATAAGAAGCGCAGCTTAAATACAAAAAATACCCTTAATAAATTACTTAATGAAAATGTTATTCCAATCCTTAATGAGAATGATACGGTTAGTTTTGATGAAATTACCTTTGGAGATAATGATCAACTCTCAACCATGATATGTGAAATGATTAATGCGAGGTTTTTAATTTTATTAACACAGGCAAATGGTCTATTTGACAGAGATCCTGAAAATGAAAATGCGAAACGTTTTAGTCAGATAGAATATGATAGGAGTTTTGACAATATTCTTACTATCACCAAGTCTGCAACCGGAAAAGGAGGGATGAAAACAAAACTTCAAGCGGTTAGAAAACTAACTCCTCTAGGTATTGATGTCTTTATTTCAACTTTTGTTGGTAAAAACCCTATCCTCAAGGCTTTTGAACGCATCAGTGGAACTCATTTTCAGGCTAATCCAAACCCTGTTGATGTGAAGAAGAAATCTTGGATATTAACCAGAGTTAGAGATCATGCTCATATTTCAATCGATAAAGGTGCTATGGAAGCATTGTTGAAAAATGCTTCTCTATTACCCGTAGGTATAAAAAATGTCTCTGGACCTTTTTTACGGGGTGATAGCGTACAAATCAAACATGGAAGAAAAGTCATTGCTTATGGCATTGTTGAGTATTCAAGTAAAGAGGCTGAGAAAATAAAACAATGTAAAAGTAATGAGCTGCAAGATATTTTAGGTCATGTGCCAAGCATGGTTGTAATCCATAAAGACAACCTCATCCTTAAACAAGATTAAGTAAACGAATACCAATAAAAGTAGAAACAATATGAAAGTAGCTATAAATGCAAAACAAGCCTCTCAAGGCCTATTGGCCATATCAGAGCAAGCCCGTCAGCAAGCCTTGAACAATATTGCTAGGAACTTACGAGAGCAGTCGTCGGTAATTATTGCTGAAAACTCAAAAGATATTGAACAGGCTAAACTATCTGGTGTTAATGAAGCTTTGCTTGACCGACTGATGCTAGATGAATTAAGAATTTCTGCACTTGTTGATAGTGTTTTGAGTATAGCAGCCCAACCTCAAGTGGTGAATGAAATCGTCAGTGAGTTGAAAAGAGATGATGGGTTACGTATTCAAAAACAGCGTGTTCCAATTGGCGTATTAGCAATGATCTTTGAAAGTCGACCTAATGTAGTGGTTGATTGCTCAGCATTAGCAATTAAATCTGGAAATGCGATAATTCTGAAAGGTGGCAAAGAAGCTCATTATTCTAATCAAGTCTTAGCAAATATTATTACGGATTCAATTAAGGATATCCTGCCAAATAACAGCGTGCAACTAGTTACAACTAGAGATGATGTTGGGGAGTTATTAGAGCAGATCGACACAATCGATCTAGTGATACCTCGAGGTGGTGAGAGTCTTATTAAATATGTGCTTGCTAATTCAAAAGTACCAGTTTTAGCTCACTATAAGGGGCTCTGTCATATCTATGTTGATAGTAGTGCTGATCAAAAGTCAGCAATTGATATTATTATTAATGCAAAGGTTCAACGTCCAGGTGTTTGCAATGCTGTAGAAACGGTTCTACTGAATAAATCATTGCCTGAAGCTTTCATTACTGACTTATTTAGCGAGCTAGAAGAGCAGAGTGTTCAACTAAGAATTTGCAAGCAATGTCCTAAGACTGAAGGTTCTATTGAGGCAACAAAAGAAGACTGGGATACCGAATATTTGGATAAAATACTCTCTGTCAAAATGGTAAATGACGTACAGGCCGCTTGTGAGCACATTAAGCAATTTGGTAGTCATCATACCGAGGCAATCATAAGTGCTGATCAGAGTGCAATTGATTATTTTCAACAAAACGTTGATGCCTCTTCGGTCATGATTAATGCATCAACTCGTTTTAATGATGGTGGCGAATATATGCTTGGTGCAGAACTAGGAATTTCTACCACAAAAATTCATGCTTATGGCCCGATGGGAGCAAAAGAAATGACTATCACACGCCACCTTGTCGTGGGTGATGGCCATATTCGAAAGTAAATAAATAGTGATTTTTATTGTCCTGTACAGGTGGATATGGTATAAAGCGCGCGCCCTTCAATTGTGTAGGGCATAAACTAAACTCCACACCTGTATCGACACACGTTTCTGGGTGCCAAAAACCAGCCTTTTTGAGAGGGTCAGTTTGCGGTTGAAATCGTGGGATGCGGGGAGGCCTAACCCAATAGAGGATAATACAATGTCAAAAGTCACTATGCGTGATATGTTGCAGGCTGGCGTTCACTTCGGACACAGAACTCGCTACTGGAACCCTAAAATGAAACCTTTCATATTTGGGGCTCGTAACAAGATACACATCATCAACCTTGAACATAGTCTTCCAATGTTTCAAGACTCTCTAAATTTCCTTGGTTCTGTTGCTGCTAAAAAAGGCAAGGTACTGTTTGTTGGTACTAAAAGAGCTGCAGGTTTACAGATTAAAGAAGAAGCTACTCGCTGCAATCAGTTTTTCATTGATAAGCGCTGGTTAGGTGGAATGCTAACGAATTATAAAACTATCCGACAGTCAATCAAACGCCTTAAAGCGTTAGAAGTTTCTAGTCAGGATGGTACTTTCGAGCGTATTACTAAGAAAGAAGCGTTGTTATTAAAACGTGAAATGGGAAAGCTTGAAAAAAGTATTGGTGGGATCAAGGATATGGGTGGCATTCCAGATGCGCTATTCGTTATTGATGCTGATCATGAAAAAATTGCAATTGCTGAAGCGAATAAACTAGGAATTCCTGTTATTGCTGTAGTTGATACTAACTCTAATCCTGATGGCGTTGATTATATTATCCCTGGTAATGATGATGCAATACGTGCGATTAAACTTTACCTTGGCTCTGCGGCTGATGTGATTCTTGAAGCGCGTACTGCAGTCACTGTTGCTGAAGGCGATGAAAGCGATGAGTTTGTTGAAGAAGCTACTCCTAAAGCGGTTAAGAAGCCCAGAGCTAAGAAGCCTGCTGTTAAAGCTAAAGCTGAAGAAGTAGTAGAAACTGCTCCTGAAGCAACTCCTGAAGTTAAAGAAGAAAAGGCTGAAGAAGTTAAGGCTGAAGAAGCTCCGAAAGCTAAGAAAGTAGTTAAGCCAAAAGCTGAAGAAGCTCCGAAAGCTAAGAAAGTAGTTAAGCCAAAAGCTGAAGAAGCTCCGAAAGCTAAGAAAGTAGCTAAGCCAAAAGCTGAAGAAGCTCCGAAAGCTAAGAAAGTAGCTAAGCCAAAAGCTGAAGAAGCTCCGAAAGCTAAGAAAGTAGCTAAGCCAAAAGCTGAAGAAGCTCCGAAAGCTCCGAAAGTAGCTAAGCCAAAAGCTGAAGAAGCTCCGAAAGTAGCTAAGCCAAAAGCTGCTGCTAAAGCTAAAAAGCCAGCAAAAGCCAAAGCTGAAAAAGTTGAAGAAGATAAGTCTTAATTTTAATTTATTTTTAATGACTTTTACAGAATGAACGAAGGGGGCTATGCCCCCTTTTTTGAAAATTTAATAATTTGATTTAGATAGAGGATAGACTGATGGCAGGAATTACTGCAGTACAGGTGAAAGAGCTCCGTGAAAGAACTGGTGCAGGCATGATGGAATGTAAAAAGGCGTTAGTTGAGACAGATGGTGATATAGAGATCGCGATTGAAAACATGCGCAAATCAGGCCAAGCAAAAGCAGCTAAGAAAGCTGGCCGTATTGCAGCTGAAGGCATCATCATGGTACGTAGCAATGATGAGATGGCGACTATTTTAGAAATCAACAGTGAGACGGACTTTGTTTCACGTGATGAAGGTTTCTTAGCATTTGCAAATACAGTTGCTGATGCTGCGATAGCGAATAAAGTAACTGATGTTGAAGCACTAAAAAATACAATGATAGGTGATAAGTCAGTTGAAGATACACGCTTAGCGCTTGTTCAAACAATTGGTGAAAATATTCAAATACGCCGTGTTAGCTCATTAGAAGCAAATGATGGTCAAATTGCATCATATCTTCATGGTGGAAGAATTGGTGTTATCGTTGCCTTGAATGGCGGTGATGAAGCCCTTGCTAAAGATGTAGCAATGCATGTAGCGGCTAGTAATCCACAAGTTGTTAATCCTGAAGATGTTGACGAAGCACTTGTTGAGAAAGAAAAAGAAATTTTCATCGCACAAGCGAAAGAAAGCGGTAAACCAGATAATATCATTGAAAAAATGATTGGTGGACGTCTTAAGAAGTTCTTAGGAGAAGTTAGTCTAACAGGCCAACCATTTGTAAAAGATCCTTCTACTTCTGTTGGCGATTTGCTTAAAGGCAATGATGCAACAGCAACCGCTTTCATTCGATATGAAGTAGGTGAAGGAATTGAAAAGAAAGAAGAGGATTTTGCGGCAGAGGTCCTTGCCCAAGTCCAGGAGCAACCTGAGTCACTAGCCTAGGTGGTATAAACTGCCTAGTTAGCTATATACTTTAAATTAAAGGAACTAACATGACTGATACTAAACCGCTTGTTTATAAAAGAGTTTTGTTGAAATTGAGTGGTGAGGCCCTGATGGGGGATGAATCCTTTGGTTTTGACACTAAGGTTATTGATCGTATGGCTGCTGAAATTAAGGTGCTGGTTGATCAAGGACTGCAGGTTGGTATGGTTATTGGTGGAGGTAATCTCTTTCGTGGGCAGGCACTTGCTGATGCTGGGATGAATCGTGTTGCTGGTGATCATATGGGTATGCTTGCGACAGTGATGAATGCACTGGCTATGCAGGATGCTCTTGAACGTGCTGGTACTGCAACACGAGTTATGTCAGCGATTTCTTTATCAGGTGTTTGTGAAGATTATGATCACCGTTTTGCTTTACGTTTTTTAGATGAAGGTAAAGTTGTTATCTTTTGTGCAGGAACAGGAAATCCATTTTTTACTACTGATACAGCAGCTTGCTTGCGTGGAATAGAAATTGAAGCCGACTTAATCATGAAAGCTACGAAAGTCGACGGTGTTTATTCTGCTGATCCAGTTCGCTTCCCTGATGCTAAGCGTTTTGATACTCTCAGTTATACGGTTGCCTTGGAAAAAGAGCTTGGTGTTATGGATTTAACTGCTTTTTGTTTAGCAAGAGATCATAACAAAGTAATGAGAATTTTTAATATGAATAAACCGGGTGCTTTGAAGAGAGTAGTTACTGGTGAGCAAGAAGGTACGACAATCAGCTGTATAGGCTGAGTCAAAGGAGAAATAGATGCTTAATGAAATAAAAGATGATGCCTCAATCCGAATGGGAAAGAGTATAGAATCATTTAAACAAGATTTGGTAAAAGTTCGAACAGGTAGAGCGCATCCAAGTTTGCTTGCACATATTATGGTTCCTTATTACGGTGTTGATACGCCTATCAATCAGGTGGCGAGTATCAATATTCAAGATGCGAGAACTTTATCAGTTCAGACATTTGAAGCGTCTATGGTACAGGATGTTGAGAAAGCTATCATGAATGCTAACCTCGGTTTGAATCCTAATACTGCAGGTTCAACTATGCGTATTCCTTTGCCCCCCCTGACGGAAGAGCGACGTCGCGATTTAATTAAAGTTGTTAAAAGTGAAGCAGAAGCAGCCAAAGTAGCGGTTAGAAATATTCGCCGTGATGCCTTACATACTGTGAAAGAGTTATTAAAAGAAAAAGAAATTACTGAAGATGATGAACATCGTGCACAGGATGATGTTCAGAAATTAACTGACAAGTATGTTGCTGAAATTGATCATCTATTAGCAGATAAAGAAAAAGAATTAATGGAGATTTAATTCTCTAAAAAAATCATTTGATACGCCGTGTTGCCTTTGCTACGCGGCGTTTTTGTAATATGGAGACTTTTTCAACAGTGAATAAGACCGAACAAATCATTCCGCATCATGTGGCCGTCGTTATGGATGGAAACGGTAGATGGGCTAATGCTCAAGGAAAAGTTCGTGTAAAGGGTCATAAAAAAGGAATGAAAGTGGCTCGTGAAACTGTTGAGTGTTGCGCAAGAGCAGGAGTAAAAGTATTAACGCTGTTTGCTTTTAGCAGTGAGAACTGGGAACGCCCAGAAAAAGAAGTTAATTACTTGATGAATCTATTTGTAGAAGGCTTAAGTCGTGAAGCTAAAAGCTTATTGAAAAATAATATCAAGCTTCAGGTTATAGGTAATCGACTAGAGTTAAGTAAAAAATTACAAAAAGCGATTGATGAAGCTGAAAAGTTAACGGCTGGATGTGATGCTATGATTGTGAATGTAGCAACGAATTATGGTGGGCGATGGGATATCGTTAGCGCAGCCAAAAATATCGCAGAGCAAGTTAAACATGGTACTTTGAAAATAGCCGATATTGATGAGCAATGCCTAGCGAATGAGACTTGCCTCAGTGACTTAAAAGATCCTGATTTATTTATTAGAACGGGTGGTGAGCACCGAATTAGTAATTTTTTAATATGGCAATTAGCCTACAGTGAGCTTTATTTTACTGATATTCTATGGCCAGATTTTAATAAAATAGTACTTGAAGATGCTTTTGCTGACTTTTCAA
Organism: Gammaproteobacteria bacterium; assembly: GCA_024206355.1. Lineage (GTDB taxonomy): Bacteria > Pseudomonadota > Gammaproteobacteria > Enterobacterales. The sequence continues at coordinate 13,068 of JAAGZM010000303.1, forward strand.
GACGTCAAAGACGTTTTGGTAAAACCGGGCAGCAAATTGTTGATTCTCACTCTAAACAAGGAGAAAAATAATGCTTTGGCAAAGAATTATGACTGCACTTATTATGTTGCCATTAGCCTTGTTTGCTATATTTTTCTTACCTCTTGAATCCTTCACTAAGGTTGTTGCTGTCATTATTCTCATTGGCTTTTGGGAGTGGACAGGCTTTATTGGAAATATTTCATTCTTTTCTAGAGTAGCTTACGTATTAGTTTCTGCGGCCCTAATGTGGTTTGTTTTTCAGAACTCTCTGCCAATAGATTATTGGAATGGTTGGATTCTTCCAGAAAGTATCAGTGAGTTATTTCAACTAAGAGATCCTGCATTTATTAGTTTGATCTTAAGTGCACTCTGGTGGGTATTTGCATTTATATTAGTGATTGTTTTCCCCAAAATAAGCGAAAACTTTATTAGTAATTTCTTCATTATGGCTGTGATAGGCTGGTTATTACTTGTTCCTACTTGGGTGGCTTTGACCGGCTTGCGCAGTATCGGAATAGCGTTTAATTTTAGTCGTGGTAGTGGTTTGTTGTTATTTGCTCTTTGTCTAGTATGGGCGGCAGACACCGGTGCATTTGTATCAGGTAAGATGTTCGGAAAGCATAAGCTCGCACCTCATGTAAGCCCTAAAAAGACTTGGGAAGGGGTTTTGGGTGGGGTCTTGTTTGCAACGTTAGTTTCTTTTATCGCTGTAAAAACATTATCGATCAATGAAGATAAATTTATAGGTCTTGCCATACTAGCAGCAATTATTGTTAGCTTTTCAGTCATTGGCGATCTGACAGAAAGTATTTTTAAACGATTATCTGGCTTAAAGGATAGTGGTAAAATATTACCTGGTCATGGTGGAATTCTCGATAGAATTGATGGTTTAACAGCAGCTTTACCGCTATGTCTGTTAGGTTTTGCAGTACTGGGTATTAACTAATGCAGCAAATTTGTATTCTTGGTTCAACAGGTTCAATTGGAATGAATACTTTGTCTGTTCTTGATGCTAATACAGATGATTACCAAGTCATAGCTCTTACGGCTAATAAGAACAGCCAAAGATTATATGAGCAATGTATCCGTTATAAACCTCGTTATGCAGTAATGAAAGATGTCGATCAAGCCGTGCATTTAGGCGAAATGTTGAAGAATTACAAAATTGAAGTATTAGCTGGTGATGAAGCATTAGAAACTGTCGCTGCATTACCTGAGGTTGATACGGTGATGTGTGCAATTGTTGGCGCAGCAGGGTTGGCATCAACATTATCTGCAGCAAGAGCTGGAAAAAAAGTATTACTTGCCAATAAAGAAGCTCTGGTTATGTCTGGTGCACTTTTTATGGATGAGATTAGAAGTTCAGGAGCGAGCCTACTTCCCATAGATAGCGAGCATAATGCAATATTTCAATGTATACCCAATACTCATTCAGATTCATTGATACAGGGACAATGCTCAATAACAGAGCTTGGTATTGAAAAAATATTACTAACTGGTTCTGGTGGTCCTTTTAGACAGACTTCATTAAATCAACTTTCGTCAATGACGCCTGAACAGGCCTGTGCTCATCCAAACTGGTCTATGGGACAAAAAATTTCAGTAGACTCAGCCACAATGATGAATAAAGGGATGGAGTATATTGAAGCACGGTGGTTATTCTCAGCGACTGCTGAGCAAATTGAGATTGTTGTGCATCCCCAAAGTGTTATCCATTCTATGGTGCGCTATAAAGATGGTTCTGTACTAGCTCAATTAGGATTGCCAGATATGAGAACACCTATAGCACATGCTTTAGCGTACCCAGATAGAATTGTATCAAATGTAAAAGGAGTCGACTTTACTCAACTCAGTGCCCTGACTTTTGAACGCCCAGATGAACAACGCTTTCCCTGTCTTCGTATTGCACGTGAAGCCCTTGAAGTCGGAGGTTCAGCCTCGACGGTGTTGAATGCAGCTAATGAAATCGCTGTGGATGCTTTCTTGTCTAATCAGTTAAAGTTTACCGATATTTCATCGGTTATCGATACTACTATGAGTAAGATGACAAATACGGTTGTTGATAGTATTGAGCTAATTCTTGAAGCCGATAGCTGGGCAAGACGAGAGGCTACACAAGCTTTGTTGAGGTTTCAATCATAATATTATGCTAGATTTTCTTTGGAATGCAGCTTCTTTTGTTACCACTTTAGGGGTATTAGTAACCATCCATGAATTTGGTCATTTTTGGGTGGCTAGAAGACTTGGCGTTAAAGTTATTCGATTTTCAATTGGTTTCGGTAAGGCTTTATGGCGCAGAACGGCTGAAGATGGGACTGAGTACGTAGTTGCAGCAATCCCTCTTGGTGGATACGTAAAAATGCTTGATGAGCGTGAAGGCGACGTTCCTGAGAATGAAAAACATAGAGCATTTAATCTAAAACCAGTTCTTTCTCGTATAGCAATTGTCGGCGCTGGCCCTGCGGCTAACTTTATTCTGGCAATTTTTGTTTACTGGTGGATGTTCGTACTTGGCGTTCCTGCATTGAAACCTTATCTTGGGGATATTCCTGCTCAAAGTATTGCAGCAAATGCTGGCCTTGAAAATGGCGATGAAATTATTTCAATTGATGGAGTTAATGTAGGAAATTGGCAAGAGGTCAATCATGCGATTATCCGTCGCATGGGGGAAAATGGCGAAATTAATATTGCAGTACGTCATCTGCAAGATTCGATCATACGAGATTATTCACTACAGCTCGAGAATTGGCAAATTGATCCTGACCAACCAGATGTTTTAAATTCTTTAGGAATAACTCCTTGGCATCCAAGTTATCCACCTAAATTAGGAGAAGTGCTTCCTGATGAGGCTGCAGCTCGAGCAGGCCTGAAAGAGGAAGACATAATTGTTCGCATTAATCAGCAATCAGTAGATATATGGTCTGATATTGTAAAAGTTGTATCTGCCAATCCCAATACGCAGATGGAAGTTGATGTTATTCGTGGTACACAAGAAATTAAATTAAACTTGCTAACAGGAATCATTGATAGACAAGGAAAAAAACAAGGATATCTTGGTGTAGCTCGTCCAGAATTATCAGAAAAGCAATTAACTCGACTGAAAAATATGCAATATCACCAACAATATGACTTTTTTGAAGCAATAGGCAAAGGAATTGATAAAACATGGGAAATAACGCTATTAAGTTTCCGATTAATTGGTAAAATATTCAACGGTGAGGTTTCCGCAAAGAATTTAAGTGGTCCAATCACCATTGCTAAAGGAGCAGGGGCTTATGCCAGTTATGGATTTGTCTATTTTCTTGGTTTTTTAGGTATGATTAGTGTTAATTTGGGTATAATCAATCTACTGCCTATTCCTGTTCTAGATGGTGGGCATTTGATGTATTATATCATCGAGATGATTCGTGGTAAGCCAATCTCTGAGGCTGTCCAGGAAATAGGTTTTCGCATAGGAATGATATTGGTATTAAGTTTAATGGTTTTTAGTATAGTTAATGATATTGGTCGTTTGTAAGTTCTTGCTACAACCTTTTGTTACAATAAGCAAAAGAGGTAAGTTAAATTGCAGTGAACTTTTTGCGTTATTTAGCCTCATATACCTACTAGAAATTGAATTGTAAATTGCATTATAAATTGCATTAAAAAGTAATATTCAGGAAATTAATGAGAACTATTAGAATTATGCTGGCAGCGGTATCTATGCTGTTTTGTCAGATACAGAATATAGCTGCCACTGATGAACAATACTTTGTTCTTTCCGATATCAAGGTATCTGGACTGCAACGGATAGAGTTGGGTACCTTTCATACCTTTCTATCAGTCAGAGTCGGAGAGAAAATTGATGAAGTAAGAGTAGCTTCTATTATTCGTTCAATTTACCGATCTGGTTCATTTGATGATGTAGAAGTCATGCATGATGGAACAACATTAGTTATCAATGTTCTAGAAAGACCAACTATTGCGCATTTAACATTTGATGGTAATTCAGCAATTAAAACCGAAGATCTCGAGAGAGGGCTTAAAGCTAGTGGTTTATCTCAAGGCGAAGTTCTCGATTCATCTCTACTTTCTCATATTAGCCAAGACCTAGAAAAACAGTATTTCTCCTACGGTAAGTACAGTGTAAAAGTTAAACATAAAATTATTCGACTTTCAAGAAATCGTGTTGATATAAAGTTTGATATAAAAGAAGGTGAAGCTGCCCAGATTAAAAAAATAAACATTATTGGTAATCATGCTTTTAGCGAAGAAGAAATTCTAGAGCAATTTGAGTTATCAACAGGAGGTTGGTTCAGTTATTTTACTGATGATAATCAATATGCAAAAGAAAAACTAACAGGTGATATTGAGACATTACGTTCTTATTATCTTGATCGCGGCTATATCAAAATGGAAATTGTTTCTACTCAAGTTGCAATTACGCCAGAAAGGGATGCAGTTTATATCACCTTAAATATTGATGAAGGTGAACGCTATAAAATTAGCGAGGTTAAATTTACCGGTGATATGATCTTGACGGAAGAGTTGTTAAGACAGGCGGTTCCAATTAAGTCAGGAGACATTTATTCGGGTGCAGTTATCACCTATGCTGAAGAAACGATTACTCGATTACTGGGTTATAGGGGGTATGCATTCCCGAATATTCAGACACTTCCTGAAATTGATGTAGAGAGCAAAGAAGTTGTGTTGACTATCTATATTGATCCCTCAAAACTAACCTATGTTAATAGGATTAATTTTGCAGGCAATTTAAAAACGGACGACCATGTACTTCGGCGTGAAATGCGTTTAATGGAAAGTGGCTCTCTTGCAACATCATTAGTTGAACGTTCAAAGTTAAGGCTAGAGCGATTGCCTTATTTAGAAGAGGTAAATGTTGAAACACCAAAAGTAACTGGTACTTCTGATTTAGTGGATATTAAATTTTCTGTTAAAGAGAGACCCTCTGGAAGTATTGGCGGTGGATTAGCATTTTCAGATCTTCAAGGTCTTATGCTCAATGCTAACATCAGTCAGGACAACTTTTTAGGCAGTGGTGATAGGATGGTTCTATCCGTCAATACGTCTTCTGCTTTTCAGACCCTAAGCTTTAATTACACGGATCCTTACTATACTGTCGATGCTGTTTCTCGAGGCTGGGGGATGTTTACAAGAAAAACAGACTTTGGGAAGTTAAACATTGCAGGCCAAACGATGGATACCTATGGTGCAAATATAACCTATGGTATTCCTATCAATGAAATTACTCGTCTTAATCTTGGTATTTCATTTCAGGACTCTTTATTAAAGTCGGGACAACCGGTATCAGAACAGATAAAAGCTTTTTTCGACTCTACAGGCCAAGACATAGAATTAGAGCCAGATCTAGACTTCTCTTTATTCACGGTAAATGCCGGTTGGATGAAAAATTCTTTGAATCGCGGTTTATTCCCCGATGCTGGTACATCACAAATAGCAACATTTGACTTCACACTACCTGGTAGTGATATGGAGTACTATAAGATCAATTATAAAATTGATCACTATATGCCCATCATTAGAGGCTGGAGTGTTTTGTTTAGAGCAAACCTCTCCTATGGTGATGCTTACGGTGATGGTAAAGGTAGTGGTGGCGCTTTATTACCTTACTTTGAAAATTTCTATGCTGGTGGGTCAACCACTATGCGAGGGTTTGATAGAAATACAATTGGGCCAAGAGAAATTTATCGTTACCCAACTTTTGCAGGTAGTTCAGTTGGTTCAGATCCACGGGATACCCCACCTCAGTTTCAGTTGCCTTCAGAATATGATCTGTTAACAGTGAATAACCGTTCGGTCGGTGGTAATGCCAGGGCTCTTGGTGGTATTGAGTTGATTTTTCCCACACCTTTTGCTGCTGAGAATCGTTCAGTTAGAACAAGTATGTTTATTGATGTAGGTAATGTGTGGGATACTAAGTTTGTTCATGAAATATATAGTAATATGAAACCTGAAGAATATGAAAAAATTCCAGACTTTAGCGACCCTAGTACCTATCGAGTATCGGCGGGGTTTTCAATACAATGGATATCTCCCA
>JAAGZM010000304.1 GCA_024206355.1 Gammaproteobacteria bacterium
ATAGCAACCAATAGTAGAAGGCCAGGAATCATCGCTAAAGGACCGCATAACAGTCCAGCCCAAATTGAGTCTGAGCGGCTGTTAAAGTGTCTAACAACAAACAGAACTGCAGTAAAGACTACAATATTATAACCAGCGTAGCTCAAACCTCCTTTTATCGAACTTAAATCCATTGAAGGTTGAACGGTGGTCATGATATTGGTAGAAATAGCATCGCCGAATACTGAAAAACTCCAAACTATTAGAGCAGCATAAGCTATATAGAGGATAATTGACCAACTGGATAGAAAACCTTCTATTACTTTTGATCCATAAAAGACTAGTATTCCGATAGCTAACATGAGAATGCTAGTTCCCCATAACGGAGAAACATCTAATAAACCATTAATAAGTTCACCAGATGCAGCGCCCAGTACAGAAAGGATTAACAAGATTAGCGCGATATAAGCTATTTCAAAAACGATCCACCCAGGTCCAAGGAGTTTGCGGAAGAATAATCGATAATCGAAAGTCTCAAAGGTTCGAGCAAATTCAAAGGCTACAACACAAACAAGGCTAATGATTAAGGTAGAAACTAACATCGCTGCCAAACCAGCTTTAGGCCCAAGCTTTAAAAAGAACTCAATCAATTCTCTGCCTGTTGCATATCCACCTCCAATCATAGTTGATTGAAGCACCAATCCAGGAAGGATTATTCTTTGAAATAAGCTATTTGCCATTTTCAGGGCACTCTTTTAAGTTAAGCGTTCGATTGCTTGTTCTAAGTAGGATCGTGGGCAAGCGAAATTAATACGTGTAAAGTTAGGCCTTCCAAAATCTTCTCCCGCTGTTGGTCCAACCCCTTTACTAAGCATATATTGATGTACATCCTTCGCATCTAAAGTAGATGCATCAATCCAAGCCAAAAATGTAGCTGCCGCTGGTTTATAATCAAATCCATCAATACTTTTAAATGCCTGTTTAAGGTACTGTCTATTGCCGCGTAAATAATCTAGTTGTGACTCATACCAGTCATCACACTCTGTAAGTGCTTTTTCAGTTGCAATCATCCCCAGAACATTAACCCATAACTGCATTGAAATAGTAGTTTGAATAAATTGCTGACGAATTTTTTCATCGGGAATAATAACATATGAACTAGCTAAACCTGCGATATTAAAGGTTTTGCTTGCAGCCATTATTGTGATGCACTGAGAGCCAATTTCAGATAAAGAACCTGCGGGTATATGTGAAACATCATCAAGTATTAAATCACAATGAATTTCATCAGAGCAAAGCATGACATCGTGTTGCAAACAAATAGCTTCAATACGTGCCAGTTCATCTGCAGTCAATACTGAACCGCATGGATTCATAGGGTTACAAAGTATAAACATTCTTGCTTTAGGATCAGAAGCTTTTCGCTCTAGATCATCAAAATCAAAGGTCCAACGTCCATCTTTCATACATGTGTTTACAGTTTCTTTGATCAGGTTATTTAATTCAGGAGCATCTAGTAAAGGTCCATAATTAGGCTCCTGTATTAATACTTTGTCTCCGGGTTTACAGAAAGCTCTACAGGTTCCATTAACAGCTGTTACTACACCTGGTACCCACACCACCCATTCAGCTTTAATTTGCCAGCTATGTCGTCTCCATAACCAAGAAACTACAGCTGCTGTAGCAGAATTATTCATCGAAGGTATTTGATAACCAAGAATACCGTGCTCTACTCGCTCGCTGATTCCTGAAAGGATTGCTGGTGCACATTTAAAGTCAGAATCAGCAACCCAAAGCGGAAGAATATCTTCATCGTAATAATTCCATTTAAGTGAGCCAGTACTACGACGTTCGATGATTTCATCAAAATTAAAAGTTGTCATAATTAATTTTTATACTGCTATAGGTTTAAAAGGAATATCTCGATAACGTTTACCTGAAGCAGCAAATACAGCATTACTTAAAGCTGGTGCAAATGGTGCTACACCTGGTTCACCTAAACCCGTTGGCCCTTTATTCGACTCGACGATGTGAACTCTAACATTAGGCATATCTTTAATGCGCATCACTGGATAGTCATGGAAGTTAGAGTTAACAACGGCACCATCTCTGAATGTCACCTCAGTACTTAATGCTAAGGACATTCCCATCACAACAGCCCC
>JAAGZM010000305.1 GCA_024206355.1 Gammaproteobacteria bacterium
AGTGACAGTTCATCTATTAACACTGATGAAATCAGTAATTTCTTAAAGAACTACTTCGCCTTTAGCTTTGGCCCTGGGAGATCTATTTTTGATTTTTTTGAAGGTTTATAAATAAGTAATACCATTCCAATTTTTTGCACTTCTAAGGCACCTGTTTTTTTACAAATGTCTTCACAGGTTTTTGCTCTTACTTCTCGTTCTTGACGGACTTTTACTTTGACTAACTCGTGAATTTCGAGCGCCTCGTCAATTGCTTCAATTACGGTATTTACCAATCCACGATCGGCTACTGTTACGATAGGTGAAAGACTATGACCTTGTGTGCGAAGGTATTTAATTTGTTTTTGGTTAAGTTTCATTCTAGATATACTCAACTTTTGAAATTTCGTAGGCAACAACACCTGATGGTGTTTGCACTTCCGTTTCATCGCCTTCTTCTTTGCTTATTAGTGCTCTAGCAATTGGTGATTTTACTGATATTAGGTTCTTTTTTATATCGGCTTCATCATGTCCTACTATTCGGTAGGTAACTTCTTCATCTGTATCAAGATTGATTAAACCTACCGTTGCACCAAAAATAACTTTTCCATTATTAGTCATTTTTGTTACATCTATAATTTGTGCGTTTGATAGTTTGCTTTCTAACTCAAGAATTCTTCCTTCACTAAAACTTTGTTGCTCTCTTGCTGCATGGTACTCAGCATTTTCTTTCAAATCGCCGTGTGCCCTTGCATCTGCAATTGCATTGGTAACTCTCGGTCGAACAACCGTCTTTAACTCATGTAATTCTTCACCGAGTTCTTTTGCACTTTGTGCTGTCATTGGTTCTCTTTGCATAATTCTTTTTACCTGTAATTTTTCTTTTTATAATTAATAGTTAAGCGAGTCTTTGATGTAATTCTTGTATTGAAGCAACGAGTTGATTAGAACTCGATGCCATTGCTTCACAAGTCGCCATCGCACCTGCTAGTGTTGTACTGTAATACACTTTTTGTTGTAACACTGCTTTTCTGATGACGAATGAATCTTCAAGGGCCATCTTACCTTCTGCTGTATTAACGATATAGCCAACTTCGCCATTTTTAATCATATCAACGATATGAGGTCTACCTTCTAAAACTTTGTTAACTCTTGTACAGGGAACAGCTTCTTCAGTCAGTGCTTTTTCGGTACCACTGGTTGCATAGATTTCAAAACCCTGTTCAATCATTGCTTTTGCTGCAAGAACTGCTTTCTGTTTATCTGCATCTCTTACAGTAATAATTGCACATCCACCTGTAGGCACAACCTTATTGCCACCACGTTGAGCTTTATGATAAGCCTCTCCAAAGCTGTTACCAACCCCCATTGCTTCTCCTGTTGACTTCATTTCTGGAGATAGCATGGGATCAGTTCCGTGGAATTTATTAAACGGAAATACGGCTTCTTTAATACTGTAATAAGGAGGGATAACTTCTTTAAAACCACCCTGTTCAGCCAATGACGTTCCTGCCATACAACGTGCAGCAATTTTCGCAAGTTGTTGACCCGTTGCTTTAGAAACAAAGGGAACTGTTCGCGATGCACGTGGGTTAACTTCAAGAATATAAATATCATCACCCTTGATAGCAAACTGCGCATTCATCAAGCCGATAACTTCTAATTCTAAAGCCATGCTAATCATTTGCTCACGCATTTGATCTTGAATTTCTTGACTTAAGCTATAGGCCGGTAATGAACATGCTGAATCGCCTGAATGAACACCTGCCTGTTCGATGTGTTCCATAATGCCTGCAATCATCACTTCTTTGCCATCAGATATGGCATCGACATCGACTTCAATAGCATCATCCAAGAACCGATCAAGTAACACCGGAGCATCATTTGATACATTCACAGCTTCTGTCATATATCGACGTAATTCACTTTCGTTATAGACAAGCTCCATTGCTCGCCCACCTAATACATAAGAAGGACGAACCACCAATGGATAACCAATTTCTGCTGCAAGTACTACACCTTCATCAATATTCCTTGCAGTTCTATTTGGTGGCTGTTTTAAAGCTAGATGTTCAATAACTTTTTGGAATCTTTCTCTATCTTCTGCTCTATCAATTGCATCTGGAGACGTTCCAATAATTGGTACACCAGCAGCTTCTAAATCACGTGCTAGTTTAAGAGGCGTCTGACCACCATAATGAACAATTACACCTTCTGGATTTTCAACGGCTACAATTTCTAATACATCTTCGAGTGTCAGTGGCTCAAAATACAACCTATCGGAGGTATCGTAATCGGTTGAGACTGTTTCAGGGTTACAGTTAACCATGATCGTTTCATAGCCATCTTCTCGCATTGCTAAAGCCGCGTGTACGCAACAGTAATCAAACTCAATACCTTGGCCAATTCGATTTGGACCACCGCCTAGTACCATGATTTTTTTCTTTTCAGAAGGATTAGCCTCACACTCCTCTTCGTAGCTTGAATACATGTACGCAGTATCAGTTGAAAATTCAGCTGCACAGGTATCAACACGTTTGTAGACTGGTCTAACATTAAATTTATGTCTGCGGCGTCTAAATTCGTGTTCTGTGACATCAAGAATTGTTGCTAAACGACGGTCTGCAAAACCTTTGCGCTTAAGCTTTCGAATAAAGGTCTCATCCATTGATGAAACACCTTTCTCTCTTACTTCTGCTTCTAAGGTGATTAACTCTTCAATTTGAACTAAGAACCAAGGATCAATTGCTGTCAGTTCGTGGACGTCTTGCATCGACATGCCAGCACGGAATGCATCACCTAACCACCAGATACGTTCTGCTCC
>JAAGZM010000306.1 GCA_024206355.1 Gammaproteobacteria bacterium
ACCATGGTAACGAGGAGTAGCGCGAGACCAAGTCAAACCATCAAAGCGTGAAAATACTAATCCGCGCCAATAGAGCTCTGAAGATGCAGGTACATTGTCAGAAAATTCAACACGAAAGGCAGGTTCTGTAAAGGTTACCAACGAACCGATATCACCTGGAGTCATTGAATCACTAATACCGGTTGTACCTGTCACACTCGTGGGCATTCGCCACAGTGGTTGTGCAAGTCGTGGGAAGAACACAAATAAAATCAGCATCAACGGAATGGCTTGCAAAAGCATCACTGATGCATTGCGAAATAGTTGTTTTAAGTTCGTTCCGCCATCGGTACGATTAAGCGCCTGTAACGCCACAATAACGATGATGATACAGATCACCATGTAACCTGCCATCAACAAAGTTTGTGAAAATAGAAAGTTGGAAACCATAATAAAGAAGGATAAATAGAGGATCAGCGCTGCATCTCTATACCATCGCATTTCTAATAACTTCAGACAAAACATCACCACGATTAAGCTGACACCAGCATCTTTACCAAAGAGTGTACCAAAATTAAGATATATTGCTGCTGCACCTGCAAGCCCTAGTACTGTACTCACCAACTTACCAGGGACTTTCCATGATCTGCGTACCATGATAAACCTGACTGCAATCACTGTCAGACATAGTAGACGGATCCAAGAAGGTAAATAATTAAAAAGTGGCCACAGCACTAAAAGCTCTGTCACAAGAATTAATTCAATAACGCCGCTTCTACTAAGGCTTGGATAGAGTAGTAAGTCGCGCATTATTGCTTTGCTTCATCAAATAGAGCTAGGGTTTGTAAACAACGTTGGCAATGTTTACTTCCATGGTCGGGCTCAATTAAGGTACCGGGTACCTTAAGTCCGTAACGATCACCCATAGATTCAGTTTGAAGTACTAAAAAGCATAACCATGAAAGTCTTACTTCAGTATCAAAACCTTCAAAGTTATCAAAATCTAAAAATGAAGATTTACCTTCAGGTTCAACAAACTCCATCGTGTGAAGACCTTGCTCTCTCGCATAAGCTCGCCAATGGATCTGTCGTTTTGGATCACCATTTCGATAACTGCGTATACCAAAAAAATCTTCATTGCCAATAGCTATAGTACCCTGTTCATTTTCAAGTTCCCCAGAACCAGATAAATCTACCACTCCAGGATCAATAGGTGCAGGATAGACAAGATATTGCTGAGTAAATTGAAACCAACTCCAGACTCTTAATAAACCAAATGGATATGCAGTCACCGTATAAAGACGGCCAGGTGAGTACCAGCCTCTATTTTCTGGTAGTACCTTTATTGAAGTATCCACAGACTTTCCCATAGGGATATCGACGATTTGCTGTACTTCTTTGCGAGTGCCAAATCCTATGGAATAATAATCACGTTTCTCTGTTGATGTCACAATCAGTGGGATATCTAAGGATTGCCCTGCAAAAATTGCATCACCAGATCGGGCTTTGATATTAATGCCGGTCAGATTACGATAGGTTTGGATAATGACATTAAAGCCAAGCGAACCCAGTGTGAAGGTCAGTAGAAAAGCTAAGCTGTTTTGATAATTGGTCGCAGCGATCAACATAAGAATTAGAATAAGCAACATCATATAACCAAACCTAGACGGCAATATAAAGGTCTGGCGATGGTGAAGGGTTATGCTATTAGCAGCAGGAATTCGACGATCTAACCAGATGTTGAAATTTGATTTTAGGGCCTTAAGCACCTTCTCTTCCCTTAACCTTAAACCGGAACAGCCACAGCATCAAGTAATTGCTGACAAGCTGCCGCTGCTGTCATCTCATGGATATCCGTTGGTCCGAGACGATGTTCTACCACTGCATGGAAAACTGCCTGTACATCTTCTGGTAGACAGTAGTTTCTATCATCTAATAGTGCCCAAGCACGAGCCGCTCTTTGTAATGCTAAACCTGTTCTTGGCGAAAGCCCATGACCACATCGGTCACTGTTTCTAGATTCAGTGAGTAAATCAAGAATATAGTCTCTTAGTAAACTGCTAACTTTGATATTTTCTACAGCCGTCTGAAGTTCGACTAATACATCAGGACTCATACAATTAGTCACTTGATTAATTAACTGCTGGCGATCTTGACCTTCGAGGAGACGTTTCTCTTCGCTGACTTTGGGATATCCCAATTCAATTTTCATAAAAAAGCGATCTAACTGTGATTCAGGCAATGGATAAGTGCCTACTTGAAAAGACGGATTTTGTGTTGCAATAACAAAAAACGGATTCGGCAAAGGCCTTGTCTTACCTTCTACTGTCACTTGCTGCTCTGCCATAGCTTCAAGCAAAGCACTCTGAGTTTTAGGCGTAGCACGATTTACTTCATCCGCAAGAAGCAGCTGATTAAAAATAGGACCCGGATTGAAATCAAAACGCGACTCTTCACGATTAAAAATTGCTGAACCCAAAATATCAGCCGGTAATAAATCACTCGTAAACTGTATACGAGCAAATTCTAAACCAAGCACCTTTGCAAGTGTATGGGCCAAAGTTGTTTTACCCATGCCGGGTAAGTCTTCAATTAACAAATGCCCTCGCGATAAAATGCAAGCCATTGCCAATTTAACCTGAGCAGATTTACCCAAGATCACTTGATTAACCTCAACCATGGTTTGATGCAATGCATCAGTACTTGATTCAGGATGAGATTTAATAGCAACAGTTTCCGACATTCTTATCTCCACTTATTTTTAATGAGTTTAGCACGTTAAAAAAAATATGCTGTGAACTATTCGATATTATATATCCGTTATCATCACTAACTGATAGTTAAAGCGCTTGCTTGTAAAAGTGCTTACACGATATATTAGGTTGATAAAAAATACCGTAAAAACTATCTTAGGGAAAAATCATGCAAGAACATGACCGTTTACCACTTTCTGATTATCACGAATATCCTGAAGAAGAGATGCTAGAGCGCTCTAAAAACTATTACGAAGATATTCGTCGTCGCCACTCCATCCGAGATTTTTCTGACAGATCCGTACCGAGAGAGATCATTGACAATTGCATTCGTGCGGCAGGAACAGCACCTAGCGGAGCAAATCATCAGCCTTGGCATTTTACTGTTATTGGTGACCCTGAGATTAAAAAGCAAGTGAGAGAACGTGCCGAAGAAGAAGAACGTAAGTTCTATGATGAACGTAAAGCTGGCAGCGAATGGTTAGAGGCCCTTGCACCGTTAGGAACTGATGCCAGTAAACCATTTTTAGAGCATGCACCTTGGCTTATTGCGATATTTTTACAGCGTCGTGGTGGTATTGAATCAGGTATGGACAACAAAAATTATTATGTTCGTGAGTCCGTGGGAATAGCTACCGGCTTTCTAATTCAGGCACTACATAACGCTGGGTTAGTCACCCTAACCCATACACCTAATCCAATGAGTTTTCTCAGTGAGATTTGTGAAAGGCCGGGTAGTGACAGGCCTTATATTTTATTAGTGACAGGCTATCCTACTAAAGATGCGACTATACCCCATCATTCGACTATCAAAAAACCGTTGAGTGATATTGTGAGTTATTTATAAGCTGATCTAGTGTAGCTCAATTCCAGCTTCTTGTTGATAGGCTTGCTCTTGTATCAAGTCAGCGTGCAATAAAGGGTTATCAGAAAGCCATCCATCTTGAAAATTTAGCGCATAGCCATCTTTAGTCTTTGAGAATTGTAAATCAGGGATATTCTGGTCACTGTGCCCACGGTGAAATAATACCGCTAAACGTAAACAAACACTAAGGACTTCAAAGTCACTATTACAATAGTAAAAGGCTGTGCTTTTTTTCATCGGCGCATAAATACGTCGATGATTCTTAATAATCGCAGCGAGAAAAGTTTGTTCTTTTTTTGAAAATCCTGGTAGATCAGAATAGCGAATTAAATATGATCCATGACGTTGAAATTGACTGTGTGAAACAGATAATCCCATCTGATGAAGAAGCGCTGCCCACGGTAAAAAGGCAGATAATGTCTCGTCTTCTAATGCCGATTTTTCATATGTGTTTTCTAGTAATTTGAGTAGTGCTAATGCACTAGATTTAATCGCTTCACTACGCTCAATATTTACTCGGTATCTTCACATAAGAGCCTGGACAGTTCTGTCTCTGACATCTTCATGTTGAATACGACCTAATGTACACCTTAT
>JAAGZM010000307.1 GCA_024206355.1 Gammaproteobacteria bacterium
CATCCTGATATCACTGCCTCGAAAAATGTTTTCGCCTCCTCCTTATCCGCGATGTGATAATCACCGTAACTGCCATAGTTAATCTCTTGTAGTGTCTCAGCGTAACTTTTACCTTTTAACACACCCCAACCCAAATAAGTCTGGCCGGACTTATTATTTGTTATTATATTTGTATTCGCGTCGTATTCCAAATCTCCAATCACCGTTGCGTGGGACACATTGAATAAAATCAGCGGAGCGGTTAGCAAGGCGTAAATAAATACTTTAAAATATGACATATGTAACCCCTTCCTTTTTTTACATAAATAATAAAACAATCTGTAGCAACATGCAAGCCAAAAAATATTGACACTTTTAACGTTATATTTTCTTGTATTTTGCCTTTTTTTTATAAAACAACAATAAACTGTATGTTTAATTAATCGTTGAATTGCTTGTAAGCCATTGATTTATTAAGTGATTTAATTTTGTTTCTTGTTAACCAATGTGGCTGAATAAATAATATTTGCTTGTGTAAAAAAACCTGACATATTGTATAGTGAAACAATAATAAAAAAATCCTTAAAGCCTTTTGTTGAGCCA
>JAAGZM010000308.1 GCA_024206355.1 Gammaproteobacteria bacterium
ATAATTTCTTGTCTTTGACATCTTCTTGTAAAATGTCCAGTAATTCTTAAAGTCTCCACTGGATTTAAGTGAGCGTAATTTTAATATTGCTTCTGCTCCCTGTAAACTCCAACATGCCCCTGTAATATCAAGTCGATCATTAATCAAATGACGGCATGCACCTTCAATTACACCACTTGCAATAGGTAGCCCTGATTCTAATGCCACTCCGTACTGCAATCTCTCTTTGTTTTTTAACAAGTAGTCAGCACATTTATCAATATTAATCCTGTCTGTTATTTTTCTTTTGGTGGTACTACTTCTAAGGCCTTTTGATACTTGTGAACAGTGACCATTAAGAATATTGATTGATTTTTCTGCAATCCATTCTTCAACTGCTTCATCACCTTTATCAAAGAAACACCAAGCTGCTTTCCAGAGATACTCCAGTACATGAATAAAATCCATTGCGATGGTTGCATTGATATTCAACTCTTCCATCACTTTATTAATGAGCTTAATCTGGTGCGGTAAACCATCAATTAAAATGACCCACTGTCGTGTTTGTTTCGGGTCTCTTTGTAATGCTTCCCTAAAGGCTTCTTCTATGACAACTTTAGCCTCTCGTTCAATGCTTGCCCAAACCAGTTTATTTCTTATGGGGGTACGAAATGGAATAACATTGTCATCTGAATGCTTCATAATTGACTCTGCAGTACGGCAATGAGGCTGGACTGTATAAACTGCAGCAACTTGTGCCATACGTTTTCTATCTTTTTTCTCACCTTGACTGAGTCGACTGGCCAGCTTATTGGTCTTCTGAGCATTTTTCTTTGTACATTCCCTCAGGCTATCAGGACGCATCACTATTCCTTTATCGTCAAAGGTGAGTACTAATAAATCAGAGGTATCTTCAGGTTCAATAAAACGTTTCTGTTGGTAAAAAGCTTCAAAATCCTGAGCAACATCTTTTACTACATTAAGGCTCTGCTTCTTCGGGATGTGGCCTCCTGTCGTTTCTGATACCGTTTCAACAACATTATCAAAAGAACCTCTAATAGCTTCATTAGATACTCTGTGATAGAGACCATCACTGTAGCGGTCAGTTGCTAAATTAAGTTCTGCATCAGTTGGAAACAAACTGGGCTTATTAATCTGGTTATAACCTATTCTAGTGATTTTGACCTTGCCGAATAAGTTTTCAAGTGACCGACTTGTGGCGATTCGAACATGGTTTAAATATTCGCCTGATGCTGAGATGACACTGTCTCGTTTTTCCTCTTTGTCTGCTTTTAAATCCAACCAGCCTTGCAAGAGATGTCTCATAACTTCATGGCCTTTTTTATTAATGAAGCTTTCTATATCGCCATGCTCACTCGCAGCCTTATCATTTGACTTGAGCTGTTGTATTAATAAATTAAATTCTTCCTGGGCTACAGAAAAGAATGAAAAATCATTTGAATCAAGGTATGCTAGGTTCATGAGAGAGCTCTTTTTGTTGGCTTATGAATGTCAGATACTTATAAACCTATATTTTGATCTCTCTCTTTTTTATCTTCAAGCCTTAATTGTTGAATTCGTTCTATAATCTCGTCGTTTCAAAAGATCTGCACCCAAA
>JAAGZM010000309.1 GCA_024206355.1 Gammaproteobacteria bacterium
GGATAACGCTCAATTGATCACAATGAAATCCAGTGTTGAGCTATTGAATGAAAACAAAGAGAGCAAATTAATTGAAATTGAAGCGGCTAGAAATTTAGCGATAGAAACCCCAGTGGTGAGCAGTGTCTTAGGTACTGAGCATACTTATCAAACTAAAGCCTCCAATCGCCAATTTTTGAATGACTTAATCACCCTGGGGATTGACAGCAAATTTACTTGTGTGGACATGGAAGGCAATAAAGCCAGAGTGCCACACACTAACGCACAATTGCTTGTACTGGCTGAAGATATGCAAAATTCAATTACACAATGCTTTGAACAATTTGAAATGCTGGTCGCACAAATTGACAGTGCAACCGACCAAACTGATTTTAATATGATCCAGTGGAGTTAAATAAATGAGCTTACTTTCCCCCGATCCAGAATTTCAAACCTTTGAGGCTCCAGCAAATCCGACTCAGGAGATAGGCGAGCTTTCCGATTTTTACAAAAAGAAAAATTTTGCTCCAAACACAACGCCAACCCCTGTTAAATACGCAGAGCCGAAAGGGGATTATTCCAGAATGGACAAAAGCTTATTAAACAAAGTCAATGCAATGGAAGATACGGGCAGCAATGCAAGAAAAAATATTTATGAAGACAAGACAAAGTTCAGTGATGATTTAAAAGATTTGAATGTCACTAAGAATGCTAACCTTTTATCTGATCGTATGTCAGGTATTTTGGATGAAGGCTCGCCGTTAATGGACAGAGCTAAGACAGTTGCTAATCAGGAAATGGCCAAGAGGGGCTTGTTAAACTCTTCTATTGGTGTTGGGGCAACTCAATCAGCCTTAACGGATCAAGCGTATAAAATCGCAGCTGGTGATGTTGATGTAGATAAGTTCAATGCAGGCGAAGAAAATAAAATGCAAAGTCAGTTAATGGGCAGTGAAGCTAATCTGTCCAGTCAGGCAATGAATAACCTGGGCTCGACTTACAATACCACTCAATCAGATCAAAATGATTTATTAAAAGATACCAATAAAGCTGACTTGGACATGGAACACACCATGCTTCAATACACAAATGAGCGAGCTATTGAAATGCTCAAACAGCAATCAGGCTTATATGCTCAATATCTCAATGCATATTCAAGTATTGCTTCCAGTGATATTCCAGCCTCACAGAAAAATGCACAATTAGAAAATCTTGGAAAGAATATTGATGCTGCGGTCAATGCAGCTAATCGGTACTCTGATCTTGTGATCACCAATGCGCCAGGGGGATTTTCTTTTGATCCGGTAAACGGGGAGAACGCCAGCGCTGGCAGCAGCACAATATCTGATTTAAACGCAAGCGATACATCTCAAACAGACAGTTCTTCTTTGTTGCAACAAGACGTAGAAGAAATGAATATCAAAGTCAATGATATTTACAATCAGGTTAGAGTCGGAGGTGGCGATTCGCCTGAAGAGAGTTTGATTGACGATTTCAGGCAAGCAATGGACGTTGTTAAATCGAGCCCTTATGAGCTCGATAGGATTATGCGGATTTACAGCGAAAACGGTATGAATAATGATAATTGGGAGGATACTATCAATAAAATGATAACTGCCTCTCAGCCTTATGTTGATGAACAACGTAAGGCAGCAGCGGCAAGAACATCTTGGTATGGTGGTGGGGGTGATGGCGTTTAAACTATGAACGCCATACCTGAACAGGTGGATTCAATCCTTCAGTTAATGATTGGATCACATGAACTCTCACCACAAAAACACATTCCTTATGATGATGAAGTGGGGAAAGCTTATCTTGAACATTGGATAGCCGATCCAAAATCAATCGTTCTGGTGAATAAAAATGTCACGGCTTGTTATATTGTTTCTTTAATCCCTTCATGGTGGTCAAAAAAACCGTTTGCCAGTGATATTTTTCTCTATTCAAAAACACCAGGCGCAGGGTTTCGGTTAATGAAAGAAGCCCAAAAATGGGTGGATGGATTCGGAACTTCCATTGCTGGTGAAGTGATCAGCACATCAAATGCAAATAAAGCGACAGACGCAATGTATCAACGCCTTGGTTATCAGCCAATCGGCTTTAAATATCAACGAGGATCAGAACAATGAGTATGCAAATAATTACGATGGCCGTTAAGGTTATTGGAACCGCAATGGCAGCCAAGACAGCCATAGACGGGCTAAAAGAGGGTAATTTGCTTAAAGCAGTCATGGGTGGGGTTAATGCTTATTTTGGGGCATCGTCCTTAATGTCATCTTCAGCATACGGTCAAGCGTATGGTAATGTGAATGGCTCGCTCGGTGATGCCGTAGCAGCAGGCACAGAAGCAACTTTTGATTCTGCGGCCATAGGTGCAGATGCAGTAAACGGGATGACAGATGCGGGCGCAGGCATTGCAGAAGTTGCGGCGAACACACAAATGCCAGCAATGATGAATGGTGCAGAAAGCGCCATGAATGCTTCCATTGGCAATACTGGATTTTCCCCCACTAATTTTAGTTTAGAGGGTGCAGTCAATCCATTAGCAGGCAGCAGTGAGGGCTTACTAAGTAGATTCGGTAATAGTGTATCAGAAGGGGTAAACTCTTTCGGCAATGATATTAAGAGTGCTATTAATGGCAATGACCAATACAGCATTATGACCAACAGTAATGACGGTGGTCTTTTAAGTAAGGCAGGAAATTTACTTAAAGATAACAAGCAGTTAGTCGGTAGCGGTATGCAGTTATTGGCAGGGCAGCAAAATAAAGAATTTATGGAAGAGCAAATGGCTGAAAACCGCCGCAGAGAAGATGAAGCCATTGCCAGAGAAAAAGAGTTATGGCGAAACAGTGGCCAAGCACCAAGTTATCAATACGGGTATGGAGGTTAATTATGTCAGGTCTGCTTAATCAAGAAATGTCTTCTGAACAAATGGGAAGATTCAAGCAACTTTTTCAGGTGGGTTATAACTACATTGATCAGGGTGAAAACTTCGATGCACTTTTAGAACACGCAAAACAAGATCCAAAAGGCGCGGTTAGCACTTTTGTTTCTACGCTGGCAACGAAAATCATTAAGCAGACAGGCGAAAAGGATTTAATGGTCCTTATGAGTTCAATGCTGGCTGTAATGTCAAATGTAATTGATAACCTTCGAGAACTGGGCATTCAAATTAGTGATGATGACATGATGGAAATCATTAACAACTCAGTGCAGCAGACTCTAGGTGAAAATCCAGAGTTTGCCCAGGCAGTAAAAAATGATCCTTCGGTAATGCAATCTTTCCAGCAGGAGCCGCAAACTAATGCTTGATTTTAACTTTAGAAAACAAGATCCATCTAAGTACGCACGGCCTAATGCTATACACAGCGATCCATTAGCTGATTCGATAGGCAAAGTGGGTGGTGGTATAATTACTCAGTCCATGCAAGAGCAGCGTGACGCAACGCTTAATCGTTTTAGAGAAGTGCGAGAGCAAAAGCAGTATGAGCGCGAGGATGCACGAAATAAGACTGAAGACAAGCAAAAGGCAAGTGAACGAGAGTACAGGCAAAAACAGGATAGAATAAAGAATGCATTAGATAGGGATAAGCTTGAGCAAAACAAAAAACATAATACAGGTTTGCTAAAAAATAATAGAGATAGATTATCTTTAGAGCGTGATAAGTTTGATCGGAATAAAAATTCAAAAGATTTATCCCCACTGTTAAAAGAACAAATTAATTCCCTCAATAAAGAAATTGAGATTATTAGTAAGTCTGACTTTAAAAGTGAAGATGATATTAAGCGATTAAATGTTTTAAGAGTTAAGTTAAATAATATTTATCGTAATAATGAAGTAACTACAAATGACTCTGCACAGCCTGAAAGCTCAGGCGGATCATTAAACGATCTAATGGCGAGCTACAAAAAAACAGACTCGCCAGAGCAACCAAAGAACATGCTTCAACTTAGACAGGGGTATGAACCGACCAATCAAGAAATAGCAGAAGTAATGAACATGTTTCCAGAGGGGCATGTGGTAGGGAAAAACAAGCTTAGAGAGCTTGTGCAGGCTATGAGAATAAAAGAGATGTTGGGGAATAAACCTAACCATACCAAAGGGTTACTGTCTAATCCTCGAAATCAGATATTGTCGCTTGACCCAAAAAACGCCCCCTCACTACCTAGATAGGAATATCTAATGCAGAAGCCAAGTTTTGATGAATTTTATGAAGCAGCCAGAAACACCTCTGATGGTAGTCAAATGTCTGTTGGGGAGATTTATGATTTTTATAATGCCAATTTCACAGAATCGAAATCGCCCGCCCAAAACGAACAAACATTTATGGGTGATTCAGTTGATTATTTTCAAAAAGGAATACTGGATGTAAGCGCAGATGTTGCAGGGGGGCTTAGTCGAGTATTTGGAACTGACGGTGCAACTGAGGACAGTCTAAGAGATTGGGGCCAAGAACAGTTAGAAACAGTTTCGGATGAAGGCCGTAAAGCGCATGAAAGCTTTGGTTTAGGAGAAGATGACAAGCTTACAGGCAGAGGCTTGTTAATGAATCTTGCAAGTGGCGCTGGTTCTTTTGTTCCTACAATGGCTCTCGGTGCTGGTGCTGGTGCTGCGTTAAGAGGCGCGGCAACTTTAGCAAAAGCGGGCAAGACCGCTCATAAAGCCGCTACTGGAATGGGTTATGCTGGCACTGGTGCGGCAATGATTGGTGGAGGCACAGCACATGAAGTAGAAGAAATCCTGAATTATATGCCACCTGAGCAATTAGGTCAGATGCCAGGGTTTAACGATCTACATCAATCTGTTTATGCTCAACTTGGGGGCAATCACGATAATGCTCAGTTGGCTTATGATGAAGCTAAACGCATTTATATAGAAACTCAAAGCAATGATGCTGGATTAAAGGGCGCTATTGTAGGTGCTATCTCAATGGGAATTGGCGGTCCATTAATGGGCAAGCTAATCAAACAGGGTGCTGGTGGTGTCGTAAAAAGTGGTACTGCTGGTTTGGTTAATGAGGGGTTGCAGGAAGGCTTTGAAGAGGGCTCGCAGGGTGCAATTGTAAATACCCATACTGGAAAGCCAACATGGGCAGGGGTTGGAGAAAGAACGGCAGAAGGCGCTTTACTGGGTGGCATACTTGGTGGGGCTGTTGGTGGTGGTCGTGGTGCATTTAATAGTACAGATAACACCCCCACACCAGATGATAGCCCAATAGATAACCTCGATGCGGTCAGTTCTGAGTTAGACAATATCATTAACAATGCCAGCACCAGTAATTTGATTGGCTCAGAACAGACCACAGGCACGTTTAATGATGGTCAAGATCAATCAATGTCACCATTAAACCTTGAAAGTAATCAGGCGTCTACTAACAATGATCTGTTAGCCCAAATGAATAAGGGCATGGATCAAGTCGAAAACATACAAAATAACATCGATGCTGATCTTCAACAACAACCTAATAAAGGCAGCGGTTTATTAAGTAGTCAATCACAAACAGGTACTACACCAAGTGATGACCGGTTACTATTAGAAGGGCTGCAATTAGACAATAATTTTCACCAAGACAACCAAGGAAACTGGACTGATAAGCGGTTACAAGAGCCTGTTCAATTAATCAATAAAAATAAATATAGTGATTCCATTAAGTTACGCCGTGATGCTAGAAAAATTGGCATGACAAAAAACGAACTACAGGAGTTGAGAAACCTTGAAAAAACCGCAGAAAGTGAAAGCACCACAAAGCCTGATGCTGCTATTGAAGCAGATAGCACAATCCAACCTATCGAGAACGCAAGTAATCAAAAAGAAGGGTTAGCTAATGAGAAAGCCAGTCAAAGTGAAACAACCGCAAGTCATCAAAGTAATATCCGACCAGAAGAGCAAAAGCAAGCGCAAGAGGCGAATGAAGTAAATAAATATGATAATGGTGGTAAGTCTGAAAAAGTCATTACCCCAATGGGAACAGAAGTTGAAACCCAATTTGAAATCATTGAAGCCAGTGAATTAATTGATTCAAGTCAGAGCCAATACGATCAAGCAATACAGCCAAGAGATAGAAATAGAGTCGGCTCCACTCTACAGGTCAATGATATTGCCAGTAACCTTGATCCTCTTAGACTGGGCAGTAATCGCAATGCAGGGGATGGCGCACCTATTATCGGCAGCCATGATAATATGGTCGAGTCGGGCAATGGACGGACACAGGCGATAAAACAAGCCTATGCAAAAGGCAAGGCCGATAACTATAAGCAATATCTGATTGATAACAGCACATCCTTTGGTGTTGATGCCAGTAGTTATACTGATCCTGTTTTGGTTAGACGTAGAAAAACAGACCTGGATCGGTACAATTTCGCCAAAGAAAGTAATACTGAAAATCGTATTACCATGTCGCCGGTAGAGCAGGCAATTGAAGACGCTGACAATATTGTTAATGATGACTTGCTTGCCGTTTTAAATATAGGTGAAAATGGTGATTTTCTAAATCAAAAAAATCGTGAGTATGTTGTCGGTTTTCTTAAATCATTATCGACTGAAGAACAAGCGAGGAACATCACCAAAGAGGGCCAGCCAAACAAAATTCTAGTGGATAGAATGAAGGCTGCCGTTTTCCATAAAGCTTATAAGAGCTCAGAGCTTATTGAGATGGTATCTGAGTCAACCGACAATGAATCCGCTAATGTGGTTAACGCCTTATTAAAAGTTGCCCCAGCCTTTAGCAAGGCAGTCAATAAAAATCCTGATCATCATCCAATCGTTGTTAAAATTGGCGAAGGCGCAGAGTTTTTAATCAGAACAAGACGCAAAAATACAACTGTAGCCAATGAGATAAATCAAGAGAATTTATTTGGCAATAGCGATCCTGATGCGATGGGGTGGGCGCAATACTTTGAAACAAATATTCGTTCCCGAGTGAAGATTGAAAAAGGGCTTTATGCCACTTCGCAATCTATTTATAATGAAGAACCCAACATGACGGATATGTTCGGTGATCGACAACCATTAACACAAGCAACCGCACTAGAGAGGGCAAACAATGAAGTCAGAGAACCCCAACAAGAAACAGACCTTTTCGCGCAAGCTGACCAGAAAGGA
>JAAGZM010000310.1 GCA_024206355.1 Gammaproteobacteria bacterium
ATTTTCTTCTCTTTTATTAAGAAGTTCTTACTCATCGATTAAGATGCTCAGTCAAGGTGATGTCACTATTTTGATTAAACCAATCTTCAACCAAGTGATAAGAAATCGATAATGATGATGATAACTTTAAGCTACCATCACTAACTGCAGCCAATAACTGTTGACGAGTGAACCATCTGGCTTCCTGAAGCTCTCCATCATGAAAAGTCATTTCTTTGTTGGTTGCCTGGGCATGAAATCCTAACATAAGAGATTGAGGAAATGGCCATGGTTGAGAGCCGCGATATTCAATTTCACTGACAATTAACCCAGATTCCTCAAATATTTCTCTTCGAACAGCGGCTTTAAGATCTTCACCAGTTTCTACAAATCCAGCAAGACACGAAAACATATTCTCAGGCCAACTGGCTGCACGTCCTAACAAGCAAGCATCTAGGTGATGTACAAGTACAATTACTGCAGGGTCAGTTCGTGGGAACACTTCTTTAGCACAATTCTCATTGCTGCAAATAAGCGCATGTCCAGCCTGTTTATGCTCTACTGCTGAACCACAATGACTACAGAAACGATTAATGGAATGCCAATTTAGCAAGCCTTGAGTGTAGACAAGTAAATTTGCATCATGAGGTGTAATCTGTAAACCAATAGCCCTTAATGATTGCCAATTAGCTATTTCAGTTATTTCGGTTGCTTCAATAATTTCTGCTCCAAATACAGAAATTGGAGCATTGTTATCTTCTTCTGTTATATCAACTTCACCTAAATATTTCCAATGAATAGTATTTCTACAAAACTGCTCGGCAGTAGTTTTATCGAGGAAACGAATGTTTAGATCATCAGTTATTAGGAATTTATTTCGCCAAAACAAAAGGAATAAAGTTTTATCACTGGTCAACTGTTCAGCAATCCAGTTGTCATCAGATCTCTTCAGCGCCTTCCGATCAAAATTGGCAGACGTGAAACAGATGTCTTTTTTCATCGACATCTTAAAGCTCTACCAACCACATATTGCCCAACAGATGTGCAGGGATAGGTTTTGAAATATCAACAACATCTTCGCTGTAATGAGCAGTAAGATCAGCACGCACCTTACAAAGCAAGGATGTATAGAGAGGTTTAACCTGTTCCCAAAGTCTATCTAGTTCAAGTGCGAAATTGTCGGTATTCATATTATATTTTAAACCTAGGATCCTCAGTTGGATGCGTTTGAGTGTGTGTTTTTTAGGCTTCATCTGAGGCGAAATAGTTCTCCAGTTCATCCAAACTTCGAGTAACTCATCTGCACTATGGCTGGTAGAAAGAATTTCACTTAATTCTCCCAGTGCAAGACATTCATTATTTTGTGCTACCACTGTCATTTCTGATTCAGCTCTATCGATAAATTGGGCTGTGGTTTCTTTAGTTTTATTGGCAATAGGTTGTGGTGTTTCTTGTACTGTTTTTGAGGAGATACTCCGAATATTAATAAGCTGCTAATAGAAATGCTTTTAACTATTGCTGAAGATTTGTAGATCATTCTTTTATTCTCCTAAGCGAGTAATTCTTTTGACTGAGGTATTATAAATAGAATAAAAGATATTGCCAATATGATATGCCTAGAGCTGTATTTCGAAAGTAAATAGATCTTTGTCTCTTTTGTTAAATTCAATACATTATTTGATTACTATCTTGATAAGAATTAAAATATTTCAGGTTCTTCATATTCTTCACTAGTTGTTTTTAATTCAAATTTGGATTTTTCATTAATCATCTCATCAATTATTGCAACTAATCTATCACTAGCGTCATTAGCCTGAACAAAATTATTGATAATTTTTGTTTGTATTTCGCTATCTTCTAACCAGTTCTTTTCAGTCCAAGAGAGTGCTTCTTGTAATCGCAAGTGAGATAATTTATGTGGTTCAACAAACTCTGTATAACTCGGTAAATGTTTAAATTGTTCATAACCATTACCAGTAAAGTACCATTCGCCTACTTCACTGCTGTTAGCATCGATTAAAGCGAAATTCCATTCTTCTGAATCTTTACCTGTTTCGATAGCTCTGAAACCATTTTGCATGAAAATATTTTGATTTGCTTTTGCTAATGAAGCATAACTAATAACTTGAGAATATGAAACTTTCTCATATGTTTCTTGAGAAATTTTAGCAACTTGAATAAAACTATTTTTAAAGTGATCGGTCGCAATTTTAGAGGCTGACGTTAATTCATATACTTTGTTTGTATTTTTGCTCATGACTCCTGCTGAAGTAGTGAATTCCTTAATAATTTCACTGATACTGCTAGTTGCATCTTGTGTATTTTTAGCTAAATGTCTTACTTCATCAGCCACTACAGCGAAACCTCTGCCTTGTTCTCCTGCCCGAGCTGCTTCAATAGCAGCATTTAAAGCCAGCAAATTAGTTTGCTCTGCAATGCCTGAAATAACAGTAACAATATTAGTAATATCATCAGTACGTCTATTTAGTATTTCTGCATTTTCACGGATTTGCTCCACCATTTCAGTTTGTAAAGTGAGATCATTTACAACATCATTAATAGCATTGACACCTTCTGTAGAAATTAATGCTGCTTCTGAACTGATTTTTTCAATTGTTGCCATTTGAGCAGTAATTGTACATAGGTCAATTTTGCTTTTGTTTAAGTTATCTAAAAGGCTATTACCCCTTAATTGTCGGATAGAGCTTTCAAGCTGATCTTTTTTCTCGAGTAGCTGTTTTGTTTTTGAATTTTCAAAAGATGTTTGAATATTTGATAATGAATGAAAAAATTCACCATGTAATCCAACCTTCTGAACTGTGCGATAATAAATATTTTTTTCTATCATTTTATAGGTTGTATCTACTTCTTTAAAAAAGGTCTCTAGTTGATCTAATGCATCATTTAGTTTCCATGCAGTTTTACCAAGACTAAGATTTTCAGAAATTTCAGTAATTCTATAGTTTAAATTTCCCTGATGAATATTGTCTGCTAATAAATTAATTTTAGCTAATAATTCATTATTATTTTTATTTTGTTTAGAAGTTATCAAGAGTGGTATTAAGAAAGTTAATACTATTATTATCAGTATAAAATCTACGCCATATTGGTAGAAACTATATGCAAATAGGGTAATACTACTTACTATGATTGATATTAATAGATGACTATTATTGAAACGATAAAACAAGTTCATTATAACTTTTCCCTAAACTGTTTAATACTGTGACAAGATATTCAGTGGAGGCATCAATTCCTTTATTTCCTGATATAGAGGATTCTATTCGACACATCTCAGTATAAACAGGGATAAGTGTCTCAATTGCTTGTGCTGATGGTTTACGACGAACAGAAAAGTATCCACAAATATTATGCTGTTGATCAAAATTTGGAGTTACATTAGCAAACACCCAATAAAACCCACCATCTTTAGATAAGTTTTTAACATAGGCAAAAAATTCATCACCATTTTCTAGCGTTTGCCACATAAGGCGAAATGCTGCTCGAGGCATATCTGGATGTCTAATAATGCTGTGAGGTTTCTCCAGCAATTCTTTTTCGGTATAGCCAGAAAATTCCATAAATATCTGATTACAGTAGGTGATTTTCCCTTTAGAATCGGTTTTAGATACTATGAAATCTGAATCTCTCATTACTTTTTCGGAGTTAGTCGGCTTAATATAGGGTATTTTTGTCATAAAGTTCTTAAATAAAATAATTATCATAGATGATTGTATTAACTTTAGCAGTAGCTATTATAATTACAAGTTTAGTTGCGATAATTCTATGGGTATTTTGTTCCTTGTAGCTTAATGTCGCTGTTTTTGAACCTAGTTGTCGCATTTATCTACCCAGTTTCTTGTTCTGTCAATCCAACGATTTTGATTTTCGCTTTTGCTGCTCCTAATAACCAGGTAATATCTCAACTCTATTGCTGGTTCTGGACTATCTGATTTACCAGAAGAATTTTCAATAACTGCCAAAATTTAAGATAAGAAACTTGTCCAGAATAGTGAGAAGTTTTACTGGCACAAGTTTTACAGACTGCTTGATTTTACTGTAAAGAAATAAACTCCAAAGATGATTCTAGGTTAATAGATTGAATGTTTAGTCACATTTTTTCCTTATTATTTGCAAAATTTATCTATAAGCTAAACTTTAGCTATAGTTAAATACAATAGTAAGCATTAGGAGTTTTTTATGCACGTTGTGAGTATTTCCAGAACTTTTGTTAAACTATCCGTATTCGTATTTTTTACAGGGCAATTAATTACGGCCTGCGGTGGAGGAGATTCTAGTAGCAATACGGACAATAATGGTGTTGTAATTGCAAATACAGCTCCTGTTGCCGATGCAGGTGATGATCAATCAGTAACAACAGGCACTGAGGTTACTCTAGATGCTAGTAATAGCTCTGATGCTGATGGAGATAGTCTTAGTTATAGTTGGACATTTTCATCTATCCCTGCAGGAAGTGGTGTAACATTAACTAATTC
>JAAGZM010000311.1 GCA_024206355.1 Gammaproteobacteria bacterium
GAGCAGTGGCAATATTTTGAGTCTCATCTGCAACCACTCAATGATATTTTAAATGGCAGAAAGTCCTGACTTTCGTTGTCTAACATAATCATTAAGCTGTTCAACAATAGCAACATCAAGAGCCGGTTTTTCATAGTCAGCTAACATTTTTTTCCAGATTTTGTTGGCTCGAATGGCACTATCTTCGCTACCTTTATCTGTCCAGTTTTCATAATTATCCCAGTCAGATAATAAAGGTTTATAAAAGGCTGTTTGATAGCGATCCATAGTGTGGCTGGTACCAAAAAAATGTCCACCTGGTCCCACATCCTTGATTGCATCCAGAGCAAGTGTTTCTTCATTCACTTCAATTGGTTGGCTATAGGCTGCAAACATTTGCAGCATCTCGGCATCTAGAATTAATTTTTCAAATGATGCCACCAGCCCACCTCCTAACCAGCCAGCGCCATGATTGAGAATATTTACATGTCCATTCATTGCCCCCCAAACAGACATTTGACTTTCATAGGCAGCCTGAGCATCTACCGTATTTGAAGAGGTAACATTACTAGAGCGAAAGGGAATATTATAACGTCTAGCCAATTGTCCAGATGCCTGTGCAGCAAGAGTATATTCAGGTGTTCCAAATGCAGGTGAACCAGTTTTCATATCTACATTAGAGGTGAAACCTCCATATATTACAGGTGTCCCAGATCGTACTAACTGAGCCAAAGTAATAGTACCCAGAACTTCAGCATTTTGTTGAGCAAGTGTTCCAGCAAGAGTTACAGGTGACATGGCTCCGGCTAAAGTAAAAGGTGTAATGATGGATGGTTGTCCATATTTTGCCATGGTGATCAAGCCCTGCGCCATGGGAATATCTAACTGTAGTGGTGAATTGGTATTGATAACGGTTGCTACAATAGGTTTATTAACAATATCATCAGGAGTTAATCCCATCGCCATAGAAGCCATATTTATACCATCAAGAGTAACTTCATTGCCAAATGCTGTTAATTGCCAGATTTTATCTGTAAGTGTGATTTGTGCAATATGCAGATCAAGGTGCCTGCTCAGATGAGGTAGATCTAAAGCTTCAAATGGCCCACCCCCTTCCAGATGAATGATATTTAACATTTGAGTTAATTTGATAAAGTCACACATTTCTTCATAGCTACCATTGCGGCGACCTTTATCGAGGCATGATACAAATGCAGGTCCTCCTACAGAGGTAAAGATAACGTTTTTTCCTCCCACTTTTATTGTATGAACTGCATTTCTGGCATGGAGGGTAAATTCTGCTGGAGCATGAGCGATTTGCTCTGTAACCAGAGCTCTGTCCAGATAAACCATTTCGCTTTGATGATTAACAGAACAACCTGCATCGGCAAAGATATTTCGAGCTTCCGGCTCTAAAACTTTCATCCCGATTTCTTCCAAAATAGTAAGAGAGGTGTTATGAATACTTTCAATTTGATCAGCTGATAACACTTCAACTGGACTGTATGGGTGTGAAAATTGTTTGAATGGTGGTTGAGTTATATTGTTTAAGCCTATCCTTGCATTGTTGCGATTTCTGCTACGCCGACTACCTTTTGTCCTACTCATAAGCGCTATCTCCGGATAGTGTTCTCTTTCTTATACACAATAAACAGCATAAACATACTGTTTCATAAAATCCAGTTTTATCAATTCATCTAGCAGCAACATCTTAAGTAGTATAGAAAAATAGTTATGGTTGAAACTTGAAGATCAATCCACCTTTTATAACAACATCAACTTTTTGCAGGATACTAATATCAACCAATGGATTTCCCTTAACAGCGACAAGATCACCGTATCGTTTTGGTGTCAGGGCACCAACATCATCGCTCCAGCCAAGATGGTGAGCCGCGCGTGATGTTGCTGATTTTATCGCATCCATATTAGACATGCCTCGTTCGACCATGATTAGAAACTGTCGGGCATTATAACCATGGGGATAGACGCCAGAATCTGTACCATAGATGATCGGGATACCTGCTTGATATGCTTTTGTAAAAACCTGTCGCTGAGCTTCTGTCGTTTCATTATTTTTCCTGATGAATTCATCTGGCCAACCCTGCTCAACACCTGCTGATGCTATATAGTCGCCATTGTAAACATCCATTGAGAATGCTATTTGCTTTCTGGCAGCCATTGCAATAGCCTCATCATCAGCAAGTGAGGCATGTTCGATTGAATCAACACCAGCTCGAATTGCATCTTTAATTGATTGGGCACCATGTGCATGGGCAGTGATCTTTACCCCAGCCTTATGGCCAACTTCCACTACGGCTTTTATTTCTTCATAGGTCATTTCCGGCGATCCTGGTACTCCTCCAAAAGCTAAAACTGCCCCTGATGCAATAACCTTTAAAACATCTGCACCACCTTCTATAGCCAGCTCTGCATTATGACGGTATTCAGCGATGTTTTCTGATACGCCCATACGGACTCGTTTAGGGATCTTATGTTCATCATAACCAGGAATTACCAGATCTCCTCCGCCAGCAGGTTTTGTTAGGTAGTATCCTGCTATTTGCATCCTTGGTCCGATTATTTTCCCTTTATTGATTTGTTCTTTAAGCTCTCTTGCTGACCAGCCGACATAAGTGCCCAAATTCCTAACACTGGTGAATCCAGCGTCCATAGTTTTTCTGGAGTTATCAATCCAGGAATTAAATATATCTTCATCACTTATGTTATAGAAGTAAGCAAGATCTTCAGTTCCCAGTGGTTCGGCCATATGAGTATGTGTATCAATTAATCCTGGCAAGCAGCTGTGTTTAGAAAGATCCAGCGACTCACCAGAGTATGCCGAACTATCAATTACTTTAGTTATTCGCCCTTTTGTAATAACTATAGTCTTATTGATCTGTGCTTTTTTACTCAAACCATCAATCAGCAGGCCACAATGAACAGCAATTGTTCCGCTATCTGGTTTGAATGGAGCTTGTTGTGCTTTGTTTGCGTAAACTATGTTGCAGGACAATAACAAGATAATAAATGACAAATGAACCACTTTAACAAATGGCATAACAAAATTCCCCATACTTTAATTCTAGGCTAAAAAATTCAAACCATAGTCGAACTGAGTTCATCTAATAATAAGTAAAATTAATTTGTCAGACTATAGATATTCATGACATTATGGAATAAATAATTTATATATAAAAGTATCATTTTATTGAATCTTACAAAACGGTTTAGGAATTGTTATGAATAGTAGTAGCTACGATACTGTCAATGGCAAAGTTGCACTAATCACTGCTGGTGGCAGTGGCATTGGCCGTGTCATTGCAGAAGCATGTCTTCAATCAGGCTACAAAGTACATGTCTGTGATATTTCTGAAGAACATCTCAGTGATTTTCTTGAAGCAAATCCATCAGCAACAGGCTCAATTACAGATGTCAGTAAAGTAGAACAGGTTGAGCAACTTTTTACAGATTTGAAAAACAATTATCAGCGACTTGATGTTTTGGTCAACAATGCCGGGATAGCAGGTCCTACAGCAGCAGTAGAGGATATTAGTCCTGAAGAATGGCAACAAACTATTAATGTCGACCTCAATGGACAGTTTTATTGCACCAGACTAGCAGTGCCAATGTTAAAACAAAACAGCAAAGGGGCAATCATAAATATTGCTTCAAATGCAGCATTTTTTGGATTTCCACTACGATCTCCCTACACAGCATCCAAGTGGGCGCTTATTGGTCTAACCAAAACCTGGGCAATGGAATTGGGTCCACATAACATTCGCGTTAACGCCCTTTGTCCAGGAAGTGTTAGCGGTGAACGTATTGATAATGTAATCATTCGCCATGCAAAAGAGTTAGGGGTTGATACAGATAAAATACGTAAAAGCTACGCTTTGCAAAGTTCAATGCGCCTATTTGTTGATGCTGAAGATATCGCAAACATGGTAGTCTTTTTAAGTTCTGATAAAGGTTCCAGTATCTCAGGACAGGCAATAGGTATTGATGGACACACAGAAAATATATCTACAATAATATAGGATCTTGAAAGATCATAACGGAGAAAAAAATGAGAGCAGTTGTTTTCAATAAATTTGGTGTTGCAGCAGAATCGTTGGAATTTGTCGAGCAACCAAAACCGGATGTACAAGCCGGTGAAGTTTTGGTGAAATTAAAAACCACAGGAGTTAATCCCTCGGATGTTAAAAAGCGAGCAGGAGCATTTCCCAATTTGTTAGATGCTGGATTAGTGATACCGCACAGTGATGGTGCTGGTATTATTGAAGCTGTGGGTGAAGGTGTGCCTGATTCAAGAATAGGTGAAAGAGTCTGGGTCTATCAGGCCCAATATGGACGTCGTTTCGGAACTGCTGCTGAATATGTTTCTCTTGATGCATCCAGAGCGAGCAAATTGCCGGATAATGCTTCATTTGAGGTTGGGGCTTGCATGGGGATCCCTGCAATGACTGCACATCGTTGTATATATTCAGATGGCCCAGTTGCCAGACAGACAATTCTCATAACTGGTGGTGCTGGTCGTGTTGGTTATTATGCAATTCAGTGGGCTAAACAGGCTGGTGCCAAGGTGATAACAACTGCTAGTTCAGATGAAGATGTTGCTTCATGTCTGCAGGTAGGAGCCGATCAAGTAGTCAATCATAGGCAGGAAGGATGGGGAGAAGCAGTTCTGGAAGCTAATGGTGGTAAACCTGTAGATCGAGTTGTTGATGTTGAATTCGGAGCAAACTTACCTGAAGTTTTAAAATGTATTTGTATTGGTGGTGTAATTGCAACTTACTCCTCTACTCAAGTACGAGAACCAAAATTACCGTTTTTACAAATGATGTTTATGGATTTGACCATCCGCATGGTGATTGTCTATGCCATGCCGGAAGCTGCGAAAGAATTAGCTTTAGCAGATATTTCTAGCGTTTTATCCAATAATAGTTTTAAACATAGGGTTACTCATCACTTGACTTATGAACAAATGGCTCATAGTCATGAATTGATAGAAAACGGTGGGTTTCGTGGCTGTGTTGTCGTGGATATTTAGATCAACAAGTGGGTATTTCATGGGCAAGTTATCTGATTATATATATTTTTGTTGCATCGACAACAGTTAAAGCGGATAGCTCAGAGAATCTGCTAACACCAGTAATACTGGCTAATAATGAACAGTTAATTGGTCAGTACACAGACAAAAGTAAACGAATTGCAGTGTTTAAAGGGATTCCTTTTGCTGCTCCACCGGTTGGAAATTTGCGCTGGCAAGCGCCACATCCAAATCAACCAAGGACGAGTATACAAAAAACAACGGAATTTGCTGCTGCCTGTTATCAGGATAGTTACAACACAGACTGGTATAGAGATGTGGGTGCTGCGTTTGGGGCGTCAGCTGATCAATTTAATGAACCACAATTCAGTGAGGATTGTCTGTATTTAAATCTCTGGACTAGTTCATTGGATCAGAAAGCTAAACTACCGGTGATGATTTGGATTCATGGAGGTAGTAATAAAGCTGGTTGGTCATTCGAAACAAATTATTTGGGAGCAAATCTGGCTGAAAAAGGCAATGTTGTTGTAGTTAGTATCGCTTATCGACTGGGTATTTTTGGATTTTTCAATCATCCTGAATTACAAAAACAGCAAACAAACTTTGGCTTACTTGATCAGATAGCAGCTATTCGCTGGGTTAAACAGAATATCAAAAAATTTGCTGGAGACCCGGAAAATATTACCTTATTTGGAGAATCAGCAGGAGCTGAAAATATTGGTTATCTGATGACTTCACCTCTTGCTGAAGGATTGTTTCAACGAGCAATCAGTCAAAGTGGTGCTTTTCAGTTACGTAGCAAACTTAAGTTAAAAGATGTTACCAATTTAGGCATTGAACTGGATAAAGCGACATTAACAGCAGGAGGTGGGTTGAAAAAGTTAAGAAAACTTTCAGCCCCAAAATTATTTCAAACGGCAAAAAAAATATTCCCAGAACATTATTACACTGCTGTGCCCGATGGTTATTCTCTAAAACAATCTGCAGCAGATTTCTTTAGAAATAAAAAACCCAAGGTTGATTTATTGATTGGTACTAACAATAACGAATGGTATATGTATATTGATAATGATGCCAAAAAGTTGCAGCAAACTATCCAGAGTCTACCGGTAAGTTTGCAGCCCTTATTTACTCAAAGAGCTGCACAAGAAAAAGACAACAAAAGTGCACATGATAAAATATCAGCCATTTCAGATATGATTTGTTCAGGTTACTATATGGCAAATAAAGTGAGTGAAGCAGGTCATAACTCGTGGGTTTATACTTTCAACAGAATACGTCCAGGTCCAGGTGGTGAGAAGTTAAGGGCTTATCATGGTGCTGAAATTCCTTATGTATTTAATACCCATGATAGTTGGTTTAGCAGTGATAAAATTGATGTTGAACTAACAAATAAAATGATGGAATACTGGATAAACTTTGCCAGAACAGGAAATCCCAATGGTAAAGGTTTAGACTACTGGGCAATGTATACAAGTAACAATCAGACGGTTATGGAACTGGGGAATAAACCCCGATCGATATCTGCTCCAGAAAAATATCTTTGTGAAAAATCTACGGAACTGTTATTAAACCCTCAGTTGACCGGCTCAAAATTATGATTATGTACTTCAACCTAGAATCCTCAGTTGACCGGCTCTGACTTATGGTTATTTATTTCAAAACAGCAACTTACAGAAGGATTAGTATTCACCCATTGAGTGAGTTTGCCTAAAAAACACACAC